>DASYUH010000051.1 GCA_036001465.1 Candidatus Polarisedimenticolia bacterium | reverse complement strand
GGTCACAAGGGACGGCGCTCGCGCTCGGGCGGGAACAGCCCGCCGGGGAACGAGGGCGGGCAGATGCCGCTGCAGCGCCGCGTGCCGAAGCGGGGCTTCCGGCCCGTGTCGCGCGTGCGCTACGCGATCGTCAACCTGGCCCAGCTGGCGGCCTTCCCCGCCGGCAGCACCGTCGGCCCCGATGAGCTGCGCGCGCGCGGCCTCGCCCGCGGGCGCCGGCCGGTCAAGTGCCTCGGCGAGGGGGCCCTCGCCCACGCCCTCACCGTGCGCGCGCACGCCTTCAGTGCCAGCGCCCGGGAGCGCATCGCCGCGGCCGGCGGCTCGGTGGAGGTGCTCGGTGCTTGACGGCTTCTCCAACGCCTCCCGCATCCCGGAGCTGCGCAAGCGGCTCGGGTTCACGGCGGCCGCGCTCGCGATCTACCGCCTCGGGGTCGCGATCCCCACGCCGGGCATCGACGGCCAGGCGCTGGCGCAGTTCTTCGCCCAGGCGCGCAACAACATCGTCGGGCTGGTGAACCTGTTCTCGGGCGGCGCGCTCGAGCGCTTCTCGATCTTCGCGCTCGGCATCATGCCGTACATCAGCGCGAGCATCATCCTGCAGCTGCTGACGGTCGTGGTCCCCTACCTCGAGAAGCTCTCCAAGGAGGGGGAGCTCGGCCGGCGGAAGATCACCCAGTACACGCGCTACGGCACGGTCGTCCTGTCGGTGGTGCAGTCGCTGGGGATCGCGTTCTGGCTCGAGAACCTGACGGGCGGAGGGGGGTCCGGCGGCGTGGTCCCCCATCCCGGGTGGGGCTTCCGCATGATGACCGTCCTGACGCTGACGACCGGCACCGCCTTCATCATGTGGGTGGGGGAGCAGATCTCCGAGCGAGGCATCGGGAACGGCATCTCGCTCATCATCTACGCCGGCATCGTTTCGGGCCTGCCGTCCGCCGTGGCGACCCTGTGGCAGGACGTCACGACCGGCACTCTCGGTCCCATCGCGGTCGTGGTCCTGCTCTTCATGATGACGGGCGTCATCGCCGCGATCATCTGGGTCGAGCGGGCGCAGCGCAAGATCCCGGTGCAGTATGCGCGGCGCGTGGTCGGACGGAGGATGTACGGCGGGATGCAGACCCACATGCCGCTTCGCTTGAACACGGGGGGCGTCATCCCGGTCATCTTCGCGTCCTCGGTCCTGGCCTTCCCGCTCACCTTCATGCAGTGGCTGGGCGTGCAGGACAAGCCGTGGCTGGCCGAGATCTACCGCCAGCTCGACTACAGCATGCCGCTGCACAACCTCCTGTACCTGGTGGCGATCGTCTTCTTCTGCTACTTCTACATCTCGATCATCTTCAATCCGATGGACGTGGCGGACAACATGAAGAAGTACGGCGGGTTCATCCCCGGCATCCGCCCCGGGAGGCGGACCGCGGAGTACCTGGACACGATCCTCACGCGGTTGACGTTCGTCGGGGCGATCTATCTCGGCCTCATCGCGCTTCTCCCGCAGATCCTGATCAGCGGGATGAAGGTCCAGGCCCTGCCGGTCGTCGGTCCGGCCCTGGACCAGATCCTGCCCTCGTTCCTGACGCAGGGGCTCGGGCTGAAGTTCTATTTCGGCGGGACGTCGCTCCTGATCGTGGTCGGCGTGGCCATGGACACGGTGCAGCAGGTCGAGTCGCAGCTCATCATGAGGCATTACGACGGCTTCTTGAAGGGGGCGAGAATCCGCGGCCGGCGCGGGTGACGCATGCCTGCGGCGCACGGCAGGGCAACCCGGCTGGTCCTCCTGGGGGCTCCGGGGGTCGGGAAGGGAACGCAGGCGGCGGAAATCACGCGGCGGGTCGGCCTGCTGCACATCTCGACGGGCGACCTCCTGCGGTCCGCGATACGGGACGGGACGCCGCTCGGACGGAGGGTGGCCGCCATCGTCGAGCGGGGGGAGCTGGTCCCCGACGCGCTGGTGGGCGAGGTGATGGAAGAGAGGCTGTCGCGGCCGGACGCGGCCGACGGCTTCCTCCTGGACGGGTTTCCGAGGACGGTGGCACAGGCCGACCTGCTGGACAGGATCCTGTCCAAGCGGGGCCAGTCGCTGGACCGGGTGATCAGCATCGAGGTCGCCGAGCCGGAGATCATCGACCGGCTGACCGGCCGGAGATCGTGCGACCGCTGCGGCGCCGTGTATCACGTGCGCTACAACCGGCCCAAGGCCGAAGGGATCTGCGATCGCTGCGGCGGGACGCTGCGGCAGAGGAACGACGACACGGACACGGTGATCGCCGAGAGACTGAGGGCGTACCGGGAGCAGACGGCGCCCCTGATCCTCAGGTACCAGAAGGCCGGCGTCCTCGCGGCGGTGGACGGGAGAGGTCGACCGGCGGAGGTGTTCGAGCGGATGGCGGCGGCCGTGCCGGGGCTGCGGGGATGATCATCTACAAGTCCCGGGAGGAAGTCGAGACGATGGACCGCTGCAATCGCGTGGTGGCACAGATTCTCGCGGAGCTCCGGGGGCAGGTCGAGCCGGGCGTGACGACGGCCGACCTCGATCGGGTCGCGGAGAGAATGTGCCGGGACGCGGGCGTGCGGCCGGCCTTCAAGGGGTACCGCGGATACCCCTGCGTGCTCTGCACGTCGGTGAACGAGGAGGTCGTGCACGGCATCCCGTCGCCCAAGAAGGTGCTGAAGGAGGGGGACATCATCGGGCTCGATTTCGGCGTGGTCCTGGACGGCTACTTCGGCGACGCGGCGGTGACGGTCCCCGTCGGCCGGATCAGCCGGGAGGCGCGTGACCTGCTCAACGTCACCCGGGAATCGCTCCACCGCGGCATCCAGGCGGCGCGGCCGGGGAAGCGCCTGTCGGACATCTCGTCGGCGGTTCAGACGCACGCGGAGTCGCACGGATACACCGTGGTGCGGGAGTTCGTCGGGCACGGGATCGGCACGTCGCTTCACGAGGATCCCCAGGTCCCCAATTACGGGAACCCGGGATCGGGCCCGGTCCTCAAGGAGGGCCTGGTCCTGGCGATCGAGCCGATGGTGAACCTCGGCGGCCCGGCGGTGCGGATCCATTCCGACGGCTGGACGGCGTCGACGATCGACGGGTCGCTGTCGGCGCATTTCGAGCGGTCGATCGCGATCACCGAGGATGGCCCGCTCGTTCTCGGCGGCGACGTGGAGGGCTTGTAGTTGCCGAAGGACGAGGCGATCCAGGTGGAAGCGACCGTGGTCGAGCCGCTGCCGAACGCCATGTTCAGGGTGCAGCTGGACAACAAGCACCAGGTGCTGGCGCATATTTCGGGAAAGATGCGCAAGAACTTCATCCGGATCCTGACGGGAGACAGGGTGCTCGTGGAGCTGTCGCCCTACGACCTGTCGCGGGGGCGGATCGTGTACCGGTTCAAGTGAGGCGGGAGGCCTCGAGGCGATGAAAGTCAGGGCGTCGGTCAAGAGAATCTGCGACAAGTGCAAGGTCATCAAGAGGCGCGGCGTGGTGCGGGTGATCTGCGACAACCCGAAGCACAAGCAGCGCCAGGGATAGAAGGAGAAGCCACGTGGCACGCATCGCCGGAGTCGACCTACCGCAGAACAAGAGGGTCGAGATCGCGCTGACGTACATCTTCGGGATCGGCCGTTCGCGCAGCAGCCGCATCCTGTCGAAGGCCGGGGTCACGAAGGACATCAAGGTGAAGGATCTGGCCGAGGACGAGGTGCGCCGGATCCGCGACGTGATCCAGGAGGAGGGGCAGGTCGAGGGGGACCTGCGCAAGAACGTGCAGATGGACATCAAGCGGCTGATCGATATCGGCTGCTACCGTGGCATGCGGCACCGCCGCAACCTCCCGGTGCGGGGGCAGAGGACGCACACGAACGCGCGCACCCGCAAGGGCCCGCGCAAGACCGTGGCCGGCAAGAAGAAGGCGCCGGTCGGCAAGAAGGGCTAGGAGGCTGGGAACACATGGCCGAGGCGAAGGAACCGAAGGAAGGGGCCGGGAAGGAAGCCGCCCCGCGGGCGGAGAAGCCGCCCAAGGCGCCGAAGAAGGCGGAGGCGAAGGAGGGGACCGCTCCGGCCGGCAAGGAGGTCGCGGCCGCCCCGGCGGAGGGCGCCCCGGCGGTGCGCAAGGCGCCCGGGAAGAAGAAGGACAAGAAGAACGTCCCCTTCGCGATCGCCCACGTCCATGCCAGCTTCAACAACACGGTGATCACCATCTGCGACCAGACGGGGAACGTCCTGTCCTGGTCGTCCGCCGGCTGCATCGGCTTCAAGGGCTCGCGCAAGGGCACGCCGTTCGCCGCGCAGATCGCGGCCCAGGCGGCGGCGAACGCGGCCAAGGAGCACGGTGTCCGGCAGGTGGAAGTCCGCGTCACGGGGCCGGGTGCGGGACGGGAGTCCTCGATCCGCGCCATGCAGGCCGTGGGGCTCGAAATCAAGGCGATCAAGGACGTCACGCCGATCCCGCATAACGGCTGCCGTCCCCCGAAGCGCCGGCGCGTCTGAGAAGAGGAGGATCCAGGAGTGGCGAATATTCGTGGTTCGGTCTGCCGGCTCTGCCGCCGCGAGGGGCTGAAGCTGTTCTTGAAGGGGGCGCGCTGCTACACCGAGAAGTGCGCCATCGAGCGCCGGAACTTCGCTCCGGGCCAGCACGGCAAGCGCCGCGTGAAGCTGCAGGGATACGGCGTCCAGCTGCGCGAGAAGCAGAAGGTCAAGAGGCTCTACCGGGTCCTCGAGAAGCCGTTCCGTCTCGCCTTCCAGGAGGCCAGCCGGAAGAAGGGGGTCACCGGCGAGCTGCTCCTGATCAACCTCGAGCGCCGTCTCGACAACGTCGTCTACCGGCTCGGGTTCACGGCGTCGCGGGCCCAGGCGCGCCAGTTCGTGTCGCACGGGCACGTGCGCGTCGACGGCCGCAAGGTGGACATCCCGTCGTATCTCGTCCGGGCGGGTCAGGTCATCGCCCCCAAGGCCAAGATGGAGAAGCACGACGCTCTCCTGGCCTCCTTCGAGCAGGCCCGCGCCCGCGGTTTCCCGCAGTGGCTGTCCGTGGACACCGCGACGGTCCGGGGGACCGTCGCCTCCCTGCCGCGGCGGGAGGACGTCACGATGCCGATCCAGGAACAGCTCATCGTCGAGCTTTACAGCAAGTAAACGATCCGGGCCGCCGCACGCGCGGCCCGCGAGGAGGATGGACCCGATGCTGTGGAAAGGTTTCCAGAGGCCGAAGCGCCTTGAATGCGATCTGGAGTTGCTGACCCCGACGTACGGGAAGTTCTGGGCGCAGCCCTTCGAGAGGGGCTTCGGCACGACGATCGGCAACGTCCTGCGCCGGGTCCTCCTGTCGTCCATCGAAGGGGCGGCGATCACGGCGGTCAAGATCGAGGGCGTGCAGCACGAGTTCACGTCGATCCCGGGGGTGGTGGAGGACACCATCGACCTGATCCTCAACCTGAAGCAGATCCCGCTCAAGCTGAACGTGAGCCACGCCGAGACCATCTACCTGCGCGCCGAGGGGGCGGGGGACGTCAAGGCGGGCCACATCGAGACGAACCCGAACGTCGAGATCCTGGATCCCGAGGTGCACATCGCCACGCTCTCGGAGGAAGGGCGCCTGAACATCGAGATGCGCGTCAAGCCGGGGCGCGGCTACGTGCCGGCCGATCGGAACTTCGACACGGACCTGTCGATCGGATTCATCCCGATCGATTCGGTGCACTCCCCGGTCAAGAAGGTGAACTACACCGTCGAGGACGCGCGCCTGGGCCAGACCACCGACTACGACAAGCTGACCATCGAGGTCTGGACGAACGGCGCCGTGCAGCCGCAGAGCGCGGTCGCCCTCGCCAGCAAGCTCCTGAAGGACCACCTGTCCATCTTCATCAATTTCGAGGAAACACCCGAGATGGACGTGGAGGAGGTCGATCGCGAGAAGGACCGCATGCGCGAGAACCTGATGCGCTCGATCGAGGAGCTGGAGCTGTCGGTGCGCTCCTACAATTGCCTGAAGAACGCCGACATCAAGACGATCGCCGACCTGGTCCAGAAGACCGAGGCGGAGATGCTCAAGACCAAGAATTTCGGCCGCAAGTCGCTGAACGAGATCAAGGAGCTCCTGGCCGAAATGGGCCTCTCGCTCGGCATGAAGGTCGACCATATCCTGAAGCCGAAGGAGGAGTAGCACTCCGATGCGCCACAACGCAGGATACCGGAAGCTCGGCCGCACGAAGGAGCACAGGAAGGCGCTGCTCCGCAACCTGGCGACCGATCTGTTCCGGCACGAGCGCCTGACCACCACTCTCCCGAAGGCCAAGGAGCTCCGGCCCTATGCGGAGAAGCTCATCACGATGGCCCGGCGCGACGACCTGCACTCGCGACGCATGGTCCTGGGGCTGGTCCACGACAAGGGGGTGGTCAAGAAGCTGTTCGACACCCTCGGACCGAGGTTCACGTCCCGCCCGGGCGGCTACTCGCGCATCCTGAAGCTGGGGCCCCGTCCGGGGGACGGCGCCGACATGGCGATCGTCGAGCTGGTGGGCTCGGAGCCGGTCTTCAAGAAGCAGAAGGAAGAGAAGAAGGCCAGGCGGGACCGCAAGGCCAAGGGGCGCGAGAAGGAGGCGGCCGAGGCGGCCGCGATGGAAGGGGCCGCCGAGGCGGCCGGCGAGCAGGAGGAGAAGGACGGGCAGGACGAGAAGGGCAAGAAGAAATAAACACCCGCGGTCTTGATGCACCGTGCGGGACGATGCGAGGGGGAGCCGCTTGGCTCCCCCTTTCTGCATTCAGCCGCGCCGGGCGCGTCGGCCGGGGCCGGACCCATCGGGCCCGAATCGCAGGCGCAGCCCGGTGATCAGGTCGCTCGTGGCGTGCCGTTTGGGATCGCCGGCGATGCGCACCGTTCCGCCGTAGGCTCGCACCACCTCCCGTTCGGGCACGCTGGCCGCCGTGTAGTCCGTGCCTTTGCAGTGGACATCGGGGCGAAGCCGGCGGAGGAGCGGCGCGACCGTGGGCGAGGGGAACCGGACCACGAAATCGACCCCGTCGAGCGCCGCGACCAGGCGGGAGCGGTCCGCGGCCGGGACGATCGGCCGGCCGGGGCCGCGCAGGGAGCGGGCCGACCGGTCGCTGTTCAGTGCGACGACCAGGACGTCTCCCAGCCGGCTCGCGGCCCTGAGATATCGGACGTGGCCGACGTGCAGAAGGTCGAAGAGCCCGTTGGCGAGGACGATCCGCGGGCGCGGTCGGCGGCGGCGCAGCCGGGAGACGAGGCGCTGCAGCCGGGGAAGAGCGACGATCCGGCCTGCGCTTCTGGCGCGGGGCCGGGTCACGCCGGCGGCGACGGGCTGTCGACGGCCGGATCGGAGCGCACGGCCCGGCGCAGCTCGTCGCGGCTGACGGTCGCCGTCCCGCGCTTCATGACCACGATCCCTCCGGCGTAGTTGGCGAGCCGGGCAGCCTCCGCCGGGGCGCAGCCCGACAGCATCGCCAGGGCGCAGACGCTGATCACCGTGTCGCCCGCCCCGGTCACGTCCGCCACCTCGTCGGTGCCGTACACGGGGAGGTGGAGCGGATCGGCGCCGCGGGTGAACACGGACATGCCGCGGCTGCCGCGCGTCACGACGATCGTTTCGGCGTCGATGGCCTCGCGCAGGAGCGTCCCGGCGCGCGCCAGCTTGTCCGGATCATCGTTCACGCGCTCGCCGAGGGCCGCTTCCGCCTCCTGCAGGTTGGGCGTCGCCGCCTTCATGCCGCGGTACGATCGGAGCTGGGAGCGGGAGTCCACGAAGAGGGGCAAACGCGCGCCGCGCACCGCATCGAGGACCGGACCGATGGTTCCCGGGTGCATGAGGCCGAGCCCGTAATCGGAGATCAGGACGCCCTTCGCCTGTCCGAGGGCCTCGCGGATCGAAGGCCACAGGGGCCGCCCTTCGACGGGCGCGCCGCACCCCCCGCCCCGGTCGACGCGGACGATCTGCTGCTTCACCGAGTGGGCGCTTCCGGCCAGCACGCGGCGTTTCACCGGCGTGGCGTAACCGGGATCGCGCCAGATGCGCGAGGTGTCCGCCCCGCGCTCGCGCAGGATCGCGACGAGCCGTTCACCCGACTCATCCTGGCCGACCCGGCCCACGACCACGGGGCGCCCTTCGAGCGATGCGAGGTTGTGGACGGCGTTGGCGCCGCCGCCCGGCAGACGGTCCGTCTTCCGGTGCCTCAGGATGAGGACCGGCGCCTCCCGCGAGACCCTGTCGATCTCGCCGTACTCGAATTCGTCCAGCACGAGATCGGCGACGACCAGGACGCTCAGCCCGGCCATCCGGTCGATGGACTTCAACAGCGAATCGCGCAGGGTCACGGGCGCCCTCCGGCCGTCCGTCGTCCCAGGATCCAGCGCACCGCGTCCAGGAGGTCGTCGGCCGTGTGCGCCGGGGGCGTCCTGAACCTCTCTCTCTGGTGCTCCACGAGGCCGCGGCCGTATCCTGTCAGGACCAGGACTCCGGGCACCCCGGCGGACGCGCCGGCTTCGATGTCCACCACGCTGTCCCCCACCACGAACGACGTCTTCAAATCAATCGGGTGCTCGCGCGCCGCCCGCAGGATCATACCCGGCTTCGGCTTGCGACAGTCGCACTGGGCACGCCAGGGAGGGCTCCCCTCTGCGGGATGGTGCGGGCAGTAATAGATGGCGTCCAGGCGCGCCCCCCCGGAGGCCGCAAGCGATCGAAGTCGCGCGTGCACTTCCTCGACGAGCGCCTGGCTGAAGTAGCCGCGGGCCACCCCCGACTGGTTGGTCGTCACGACCGTCAGGAAGCCGGCGTCGTTGAGCAGCCGGATCGCCTCGAGGCTCCGAGGCAGGAGCCGGTAGCGGGAGAGGTGATTGACGTATCCCACCTCCTCGCTGATGGTCCCGTCCCGGTCCATGAAGACGGCGGGGCGGCTCATGGGTGCGTCGTCGCGCGCCCGGCGGCGGAGGGGGTCGCCGCAGCGTGCCCCGGCTCGGTCGCCGCAGCGGCCGCAGGGGGTGCCGCGGCCGTCCGTTGCGTCCGCCAGCGGTTGTGCATCCACAGCCAGCAGTCGGGGCGCCGGCGGATCTCGTCCTCCAGCCGCGTGGTGCACTGCTGTGTGAGGGCGAAGATGTCCTCGGCCAGGGTCCCGCGCCGCGCGGCGACGATCGGCTCGCCGTAGCGGACCAGGAACCGGCCGTCCGGAAGCGGGTACGAGAAGACGGGCACGATCGGCGCGCCGGATTTCAGGGCGAAGGTCGCGAGCGCCGGCGTCGTGGACGCGGGAGCGCCGAAGAACTGGACGAAGAGGCCGCCGTCGCCGCGCACGTTCTGGTCGATCATCAATCCGACCGCGCGCCCGGGGCGCAGCGCCCGCAGCACCCCGCGCGCCGCGTCGTACTTGGAGATCAGCTCGTTCCCCGTGATCTTCCGCAGGCCGGCCAGGTAGGCGTCCAGCCGGCCGTTATCCAGCGGGCGCACGACCATCGAGAACGGCACGCCGAGCCGGGGCTGCAGGAGTCCGATCAGCTCCCAATGCCCGAAGTGGCCCGAGAACACCAGGACGCCGCGCTTCCCGGACGCCGCGGCGCGGAGATGCTCCGTGCCTTCGAAGACCGCGACGCGATCGAGGGGATGGCGCGCGATCCTCCCGAAGTAGGCGGCGTCCGCCATGATCATCCCGGCATGCGCGAAGGAGGCGCGGGCCAGCCGCTCCCGCTCGCGGGGGGTGAGGTCGCCGCCGAAGGCGCGCTCGAGGTTCGCCCGGGCGATGCGCCTGTGCCGGGCGGACGCGGCGTGGAACAGAAGACCGCAGGCGCGGCCGATTCCGAGCCCCGCCCTGCGGGGCAGGAACCCGAGGGCGGTGAGAAGCGCACGGCACAGAAGATAGGACAGGGCGTGCCGCACCCCGCGGGTCTGTGGAAGATGGCGGAGGCGGCGCAGGGGGGTTCTGGGATCGGGGCGGGTTTCGGTGCGCACGTCAATGCCCCCGGTCCGGGCGGAGAGCCGCGAGACGATCCAGGAGCCAGGGCTGCAGGTCCCGGCCCGGGCGGAACGACACCCGGATCGCCAGGGCATAGAGGGGAGGTGAGGCGTCCGGGGCCTCTCCGATGCGCACCAGGTCCTTCTCCGTGGTCACGAGCACTTCGGCGCCGACGCGACGAGCCTCCATCGTCACCTCTTGCAGATCATGTGGCCGGAAAGGATGGTGATCGGCGAACCGGCGCGATCCTGCCAGGCGGAGGCCGAGCCCGCGCAGGTCCTCCTCGAACCGCTCCGGCCGGGCAATCCCGGAGAACGCATAGACCGAAAACCCCTTCAGCGCGGCGAGGCCGATCGTCTCTCCCTCCGATCGGACGAACGCACGCGGCTCCATCCTGCAGTGGAACAGGGCCGCATCCGGTTTGTATCGCGCCAGGGCGGAGGCCAGGCTCGAGGGACACTGTCCGTCCGATCGAGTCAGGATGCAGGCATGGGCGCGCGCAATCGACGAGAGCGGCTCGCGCAGCGGGCCGCTCGGCAGCATTCTACCATTGCCCCAAGGGTCGCGGCCGTCCACGAGCACGAGGTCGAGATCGCGCGCCAGCCGGCGGTGCTGGAACGCGTCGTCGAGGACGATCACCTCGGGGGACGCGGCGCGGAGCAGGAGGCGCGCCGCCCGCACCCGATCGGCGCCGACCGCGACCTGCACGGCCGGATTGTCCCGGGCGATCAGGTACGGCTCGTCCCCTGCGCTCTGCGCATCAGCGAGAAGCGCGCGGCCGTCGGAGACCAGCAGGGGATCCACCGACGATTTCCGGCGATAGCCGCGGCTGACCACGCCGACCCGGTATCCCGAGTCGCGCAGCAGACTGGCGATGCACGAGGTCAGGGGGGACTTGCCGGTCCCGCCGACCGTCAGGTTGCCGATGCTGATGACCAGGCACGGGAGCCGCTGGATGCCCAGGCGCCCCGAATCGTAGAGCGCGTTCCGCAGCCCGACCACCGCGCGGTAGGCCACCCCGGGAAGATAGAGCAGGGGTGCCAGGGCCGGCGCGGCGAGGAGCCGGCCCGGCCCGGTCACGGCCGGGCGACCTGGAGCCCGCGCGCCGGGGCGGGAGCCAGGACCTCCTCGACGAGGGCGATAGTGCGGCCCAGGGCGCCGCGATTCGTCTCGACGACCCGCCGCGCCATGGTGGAGGAGACGGCGTAGCCGGCACGGTCGGACACCAGGCGGAGCAGGAGGCTCCCGAGCTCGTCCGCGTCGCGCGCCACGAACCCGGCCCCCGCCGCCGTGAGCGCTTCGGCGGCGGCGCGGAAGTTCTCCATGTGCGGCCCGAACAGGACAGGCCGCCCGATCGCCGCCGGCTCGAGAACGTTGTGGCCCCCGCGCGGCACGAGGCTGCCGCCGACGAACACGAGATCCGAGGCGGCGTAGATGACCGGGAGCACCCCCATGGCGTCGAGCACCAGGACGTCGAAGCGCGGGGGAGGCGGCCGCCTCGCCGTCCCGGCGGCCGGGGCCCCGGGTCCGTCCGCCGCGAGGCGGCTCCAGAGCAGGACGGTGTGCCCGGCCTCGCGGGCCAGGCGCTCCGCTGCGGCGAAGTTCTCCGGATGACGCGGCGCCAGGACGAGGCGCGCCGAGGGGTGGGACCGGCGCAGGAGCGCGAACGCATGAAGCACCGGCCGTTCCTCGCCCGCGGCGGTGCTGCCGGCCACGAACAGCGGCTCTCCGTCCTCGAGCCCCAGCCGCAGGCGCACAGCCTGCCTGTCGGCCGCAGGAGGATCGAGATCGAATTTCAGGTTGCCGGTGACGCGCACCCGCCGCCCGTCCGCCCCGAGGCTGACGATCCGATCTCCGTCCTCGCGCGACTGCATGCCGAAGAGGCTCACTCCGGGAAGCGCCCTGTGGAGGAGGGGCCGGACGAGGCGGTAGCGCGGATAGGCGCGCGGCGAGATGCGACCGTTCACGAGGACGACCGGAACCCCGCGCCGGGCGGCGAGTCGCAGGAGATTGGGCCAGATCTCCGTCTCCAGGATCAGGATGGCCCGCGGACGCAGGCGATCCAGGAGGCGCCCCATGGCGAAGGGGAGGTCGAACGGCAGCGCGGCGATCGACTCGGGAGGCCGGGTGCCACCCGTCCCCGCGGCCGCCAGGGCTCTCCCCGTGGCGGTCGCCGTGGTCAGGTGGACGGGCACTCCGGGGAAGCGCCGGCGCAGCGACGCCAGGAGCGACAGGGCGAGACGCACCTCGCCGACCGAGACGGCGTGGATCCAGAACCCGCCGGCCGCCGCGTCGTCCGGAGGAAAGCCGAGTCTCTCGCGCAGGGGGGTGGGGGAGGCGCGTTTCAGAAACGTCATCAGCATCTGGCAGGGAAGAACGACGGCCCAGGCCAGGACGAGCAGGGCCGCGTACAGGCGATACATGGACAATCAGTATAGTTCAGCGCTTTGACGGCCGTCAACGCATCGCCGCGACGTCCCGCGTGGTCCCCGCGCCCCTCTTGTCCGCGGGCCGGCGGCAACCCATATTGAGGGAGCATGACGACGATCCGGATGGTCCTCCGCGCCGGCACCGGCCCGGCGCCGCATGGGGCGCCCGCCCCCGCGGCGTCTCGCCGGGACATCGCGTGAGCCGGCCGGCCATACTCCTGGTCAGTCACGACCCGGGGTCCCGATCGCAGCTCAGGGACCGCATCGCCGCGGTCTGCCCGCCGGGCATGGAGGTCGTGGCGGCCGCCTCGACGGAGGAGGCGCTCGGCGTCCTCTACACCCTGCGCGAGCAGCACCGGCCGGTCGAGCTGGTCATCGCCGCCCAGGGCATGCCCGGTATTCCAGGCGGCCGCTTCCTCGAAATCGTCAATGCGCAATTTCCGGGCGTGGGCAAGATCCTGCTGTCGGACACCCCCAGCCTGGACGAGGCGATCTACGCCCTGAACAACGCCGGACTGGACAAGTACATCCCCACGCCCTGGGACCCGGAGGACGTCAAGTTCACCATCACCGCCCTGCTGCGTCAGCGGGAGATGAAGCTTCTCAACGAGAAGCTCCTCTCGGACCTGCAGGTGCGGAACCAGCAGCTCACCACGGCCCTCGGGAATCTCGAGCAGGCCCGGAGCGACATGGAGCATTCCTACATCCAGACGGTGGAGTCCCTGGCCATCGCGCTCGAAGCCAAGGACCGGTACACCGCGGGGCACTCCCAGCGCGTGTCCAAGTTCGCCCGACTCATAGCCCGCGCGCTCGGCCTTCCAAAGGAAGAGGTCTCGATCGTCGCGCAGGTGGCGCTCCTCCACGACATCGGCAAGATCGGCATGATGGACAAGATCCTGAACAAGCCCGCCAACCTCACCCCCGAGGAGCGGGAAGCCATCAAGTCGCATCCCGTGATCGGCGCCCAGATCCTGGCCCCCGTGTCCACGTTCTCCAAGCACGTGGCCGGCATCAAGCACCACCACGAGATGTACGACGGGACCGGATACCCGGACCGCCTGAAAGGCAGGGACATCCCGCTGCACGCCCGCATCGTCTGCCTCGCCGATGCCTTCGACGCCATGACCTCGACGCGTCCGTACCGCGTCGGCCTGCCGATGGAGTTCGCGATACAGGAAATGAACAAGATGGCCGGGATCCAGTTCTGCCCCGAATGCGTGGACGCCTTCATCCGGGTCCTCAGGACGGTCGGCGTCGCCGAGGACGGGGTGGCGGGCGACCTGCCGCCCGGGGCCCCGGCGGGCCCCGAGTCCGCAGGCGTGCGCCGGGACACTCCGACCGAGGACGCCTCCGGGCCGTTCCGCGACGTCGATCTTCCCACCGGCACCTGACCAGGACGTTTCCCGGCAACCCACTTGACATACGGCCTCCGCGGGCGTAGGATACTATTCGTTATATATATAAGATTTATATAATGTCAGTTCGGCGCGAGGAGGAGTCGCGATGCCGGGGCACAAGAAAATCCGGACCTTCACGGCCACCGAGCAGGATCTCGTGATGCT
>DASYUH010000050.1 GCA_036001465.1 Candidatus Polarisedimenticolia bacterium | reverse complement strand
ATTCAGGGTCTAGTGGGCGCAAGCCCGTGCAGGTTCAAGTCCTGTCTTCGGCACCACATCAACTCACGCGCTCGAATCAGGTCCTCGTTCTCTCCTGAACCTCTGATCGAATCCCGCCTGGACCGACCCCGGAATGTGGTTGCCCACCCCGCCCGATCGCCGTATAGGAAGGCTATAGTCATTTCACCCACCAGGAGGAGGGACCATGAGGCTCTCATTCCGCGTGCTTCGAGCTGGTTCGCTGCCGCTCCTTGTCTGTGTTCTCGTCTTTGCCGTTCTCACGACGCCCGTCACCGCGCAGACTGAGTCCTGCCAGACCGTCTGGCCGTGCACCGATCCGGACGGCTGCCCCGATTTCTACGTCTCCGCGGTCGTGCTGGCCAGCCAGGAGTTCGGGCTGACCATCTACGACTTCATGTCGTTCACGGAAACGGACTGCGCCTTCGTCAACGGGTTTGTTTCCGGCACCGGCACACGCGAGCTGCTGATCTTCTTCACGCGCCTCGGCAATATGGGCCCGGGCGCCTTCCAGATCGGCAGTCGCTTCGACAATCCCGACCTGTTCACGCCGAACACCTGCCACGATCACTACCACATCAAGAACATGGTGGATTACCGGCTCTGGGCGGTCGAGGGATATCAGGCGTGGAGCGCCGCACGGGCCGCCGAACCGAATTTGTGCGCCTCCGAGGTGCTCGCCACCCATCCGGAACTGCGAGCCGGACTTCTCGTCGATGGAGGCAAGCGCGGCTTCTGCCTCACCGATTTCGGCACCATTTCCACGAAACATGATGGCTTCAAATGCCCCAACAAAAAGGATCGCGCCGTCTATTCCGACTGTGACGTCCAGGGGCTGGGCTCCTGCCGTACGGAAGGGTACCCGCCCGGCGTCATCGGGCAATGGCTCGACATCACGGGTGTTGCGCCGGATGGGGAGTACGTCCTCGAGAACGAAGTGAATCCGCTGCGCCGGTTCGCGGAAGCGAACGTGCAGAACAACTCCAGCGCGGTGCTCATTCGTCGGACCGGCACTCTCGTGGAGCCGTTGCAGATCCTGGCGCATCCATAGCCCCGGCCGGGCGACCTGCACGGTCGTCTCGCTATGCGGCCGCTCGGCTTGCGCGCCGGTTCCTTTGATGGTACAGATCCGCGTCTTCGAACAGGACGCAACGGGGAGTCTCCATGGCCCAGGTCCGGATCATGTACTGGAAGGAGATCCCGTACGGGGTGCGAGCCTCGGACGAGAGCGGGCGTGTCAGCCGGCAACTGCCCGAG
Source organism: Candidatus Polarisedimenticolia bacterium (assembly GCA_036001465.1). Classification (NCBI taxonomy): domain Bacteria; kingdom Pseudomonadati; phylum Acidobacteriota; class Candidatus Polarisedimenticolia; species Candidatus Polarisedimenticolia bacterium. Next base: position 14,057 of record DASYUH010000050.1, on the reverse strand, counting down.
AGCTTCCAGGAGGCGGTCGATGCGGCCGCCATGGTCGATGGCGACACCTCGCAGGAGGCGTATCAGGCCGGTTTCAGCTGGGGCCCTCCGGAAGAGCGCGCCGGCTCGGCCGCGGAAGCGGCCGATGCGGTCGTGGCCGAGATCGTCGCCGCCTACCCGCCCGAGCGCCTGGCGCAGCGGGCGCGCCGCGAGCCGACAACCTAGGCTGTCCGTGAGGCGGACCTACCGGGCGTGCTCGTTCAGGTAGCGCAGGACGCCGCGGACGGAGATGAAGCGCGGCGGTTTGCCGGGCGTCATGATCGGGATGTGGCGGTAGCTGCCCACCTTCATGCAATGCATGGCGGCGGCCAGGGTGTCCTCGTCGCGCAGCGTCTTGGGGTCGCGCGTCATCACCTCCTGCACCGCGAACCGGTCCGGATCGTAGTCGCGCCCGGTCAGGCGGTTGAGGGCGTCCCGCTCGGTGAAGATGCCGACGAGCTGCCCGCGATCCATGATGAGGACGCTTCCCTGCCGCTTGTCGCGCATGAGGCGGACCACCTTGGTAATCGGCTCGGTCGGGGCCGCCGTCAGCGCGGGAGCGGGAGCGAGATCGCGGAGCGGCGTCTCCATGATGGCGCGCTGCAGGCCGCTGCGCGCAGTGGGGATGTCGATCGATCGCAGGTCCTGCCCGCAGTGCTCGCAGAGGTCCACGCCGCCGATGTTGTCGTGACCGCAGTCCGGGCAGGTCATTGTGGCTAGGTCACCTTCCAGGTCGCTCCCGATTCCAGCAGGCGCTCGATGCTTCCCGCCCCGAAGCGGGCGGTCGCCTGGATGCTCTGCTGCTCGACCACCTCTTCGAAGCGCGGACGGTTGGCGCGATAGAAGACGCCGACCGGGACCGGGTAGTCGGGATATGTCATCCGGCTGAGCAGGTAGGCCAGGGCCGGCTCCTGGGCCGTTTCGTCGTGGACCAGGAGATCGGCCTCGGTCGCGCCGTTCTCGCCGAGGGTGACGACCTCCGGATGGAAGCCGCGCAGGCGGATCCCCTTGTTGCGTTCCTTCCCGAAGACGACGGGCTTGCCGTGCTCGAGCTGCACCATCCGATCCGCGCGCACCTCGCGGGCCACGAAGTCGTCGAAGGCGCCGTCGTTGAAGATGTTGCAGTTCTGGTAGATCTCGATGAACGCCGTCCCCTTGTGCTGCGCGGCGCGCTCGATGATCGAGGACAGGTGCTGCGTGTCGATGTCGACCGAGCGCGCCACGAAGGTGCACTCGGAGGCCAGGGCGACGCCCAGCGGGTTGATCGGCTGCTCGGCGGTGCCGAACGGGCTCGACTTGGTCTTCTTCCCGAACTCGCTGGTGGGCGAGAACTGCCCCTTGGTCAGCCCGTAGATCCGGTTGTTGAACAGGAGGATCTTGATGTCCAGGTTGCGCCGCATGGCATGAATCAGGTGGTTGCCGCCGATCGACAGGCCGTCGCCGTCGCCGGTGACCACCCAGACCGACAGCTCGGGGCGCGACACCTTGATGCCGGTGGCGATCGTGGGGGCGCGGCCATGAATGCTGTGGAACCCGTACGTGTTCATGTAATACGGAAAGCGGCTGGAGCATCCGATCCCCGATACGAACACGATGTTCTCGCGCGCGATGCCGAAGTTCGGCATCACCTTCTGCACCTGGGCCAGGATGGCGTAGTCGCCGCAGCCCGGACACCAGCGGACCGTCTGGTCCGTGGCGAAGTCGGCCTTGGTGAGCTTCGGCCCTTGGATATCGACACCCGACGGCATGGCTACTGTCCTCGCAGGAGCTCTTCGATCGCCCTGGTGATCTCGGAGACTCGGAACGGTTTCCCCTGGACCTTGTTGAGGCCGACCGCGTCCACCAGGTATCGGGCGCGAATCAGCAGGCTGAGCTGCCCCAGATTGAGCTCCGGCACCAGCACCCTCTCGAACCTCTTGAGGACGTCTCCGAGGTTGGCCGGGAACGGGTTCAGGTAGCGCAGGTGGATCGAGGAGACCGGCCGCCCCTTCGCCTGCAGCTCCTCGACCGCCGAGGTGATCGCGCCGTACGTGCTCCCCCACCCGACCACCAGGAGCGGCCCCGAGTCCTTGCCGAGGACCTGCACGTGCGGGATGTCGGCGGCGATGCGGGCGATCTTCTCGGCGCGCAGGCGCACCATGTGCTCGTGGTTCTGCGGGTCGTAGCTGACGTTGCCGGTGATGTCTTCCTTCTCCAGGCCGCCGATGCGGTGCTCCAGTCCGGGCGTCCCGGGGACGGCCCATGGACGGGCCAGGGTCTTCGGATCCCGGAGGTAGGGCTGGAACCCCTCCTTCTCAATGCGGAATTTCACTTCGAACTTCGGCAGCTCGCCGTTGCTCGGGATCCTCCACGGCTCGGCGCCGTTCCCGAGGTAGCCGTCCGACAGAAAGAAGACCGGCGTCATGTATCGGGTGGCGATCCGGAAGGCCTCGATCGCCATGGTGAAGCAGTCGGCGGGTGTCGCGGGGGCGACCACCGCCACCGGGCACTCGCCGTTTCGTCCATGCACCGCCTGCAGCAGATCGGCCTGCTCGGTCTTGGTCGGCAGCCCGGTCGAGGGGCCCCCGCGCTGGATGTTGGCGATGACCAGGGGCAGCTCGGTCATGACGGCCAGACCGATCGCCTCGCTCTTCAAGGCGACGCCGGGGCCGCTGGTGCCGGTCAGGCCGAGAGCGCCGCCGTATGCGGCTCCGATGGCCGAGCCGATGGCGCTGATCTCGTCCTCGGCCTGGAACGTCTTCACCGGGTAGTTCTTGAACCTCGACAGCTCGTGGAGGATGTCGCTCGCCGGCGTGATCGGATAGGAGCCGTAGAACAGCGGCCTGCCGGACAGGAGCGCCGCGGTGATGAATCCCGTGGCGGTGGCCTCGTTGCCGGTGATCTTGCGGTAGGTCCCCGGAGCCAGCTGCGCCTTGCGCACGCGGAAGTGGTTGGTGAACACCTCCGTGGTGTCGGCGTAGTTGTACCCGGCCAGGAGCGCCAGGGTGTTCGCCTTGGCCATCTGCTCGTGACCCTTGAACTTTTTCTCGATCCAGTCGCGGGTGTAGTCGACCGGGCGCTCGTAGAGCCAGAACACCAGGCCCAGGGCGAAGAAGTTCTTGCAGCGCGTCGCCTGGCGGCCGGAGAGCCCGGTCTCCGCCACCGCCTGGAGCGTCAGGGAGGTGAGCGGGATGTCGAACAGGCGGTAGCCGGCGAGCGAGCCATCTTTGAGCGGATTGGTCTTGTATCCGGCCTTCGCGAGATTTCCCTCGGTGAAGGCATCGGTGTCGAGGATGAGGATTCCGCCCTCTTCGAGATCGCCGATGTTGGTCTTCAGCGCCGCCGGGTTCATCGCCACCAGGACATCCGGCTGATCCCCGGGGGTCTTGATGTCGCGCGACGAAAAGCTGATCTGGTAGCCGGAGACGCCCGCGAGCGTGCCGGCGGGGGCGCGGATCTCGGCCGGGAAGTCGGGCAAGGTGGCGAGATCGTTGCCGACCAGCGCCGTGGTGTCGGCGAACTGCGTCCCGGTCAGCTGCATGCCGTCGCCGGAGTCGCCTACGAACCGGATGACGACGGTGTCGATTTCGGTGACCTTGGCTTCGGGGGGGATGACCTCGGTCTCGGTACTCACGGTGTGTCGTATCTCCTCATGCGCCCTCGGGCGACTTGAATTCCTGATCCAGCCGGGGCGGCAGGTTCACGACCTCCGCCGGAAAATGTTCGGCGACGTAGTTCACGATGTCCCGGGCCGCGATCATGCCGGCTCGCCGGCCCTGGCCGTCGATCAGGGGAATGTGCCGGTAACCCCTCTCGGTCATCATCTGGACGGCATCCCCCAGGCAGTCCGTCGGCCTCAGGACCGCGGGCTCGGGAGTCATGAAACGGTCGACCGGCTCGCTCTCGCTGATGCGGTTGCCGATCAACTTGTTGAGCACGTCCCTCTCGGTGAAGATCCCCACCAGGCGCTCCCCCTCGCAGATCAGGACGGCGCCGACCCCTTCCTCGCGCATGACACGCAGCGTGTCCCTCAGGCTCGTGCCGCGCGGGACGCTGGTCGGGTTGGAAACCGCCACGCTGCCCAGCTTCTCGTCACGAAGGGCCTGTTCGATGGTCATCTGCGCCTTCACCGGTGTCAAGATAGTGAATATACCTTGATCCTGCCACCGGCGGGAAGTGCGCTCCGGGACCCCGCGCGCGATTCGTCCCCCTTGCCTCCGGGCGCCATGTTCAGGAGCTTTTTGCCGCCGGCCTGTGATATACATCACAATTATGTCGCAGGTGAACCGCAGGCCGCCAGGCGCCACCCCCGGACATCATGCCCCCACCGGGCGGCCGGGCCTGGAGCCTGCCGATCCGCTCCCGGGCTGGAAGGCCATCGTCCAGTCCCTCATGCTGATCGGCATCCCCCTGGCGCTTCTGCTGATCGCCAAGTTCGTCCTGAAGACGTACTATCCCGAACTCGGTTACTGAGGCTCACGGGGAAGCGATATTAGCCCCAACCTGCAGCCAGGGCAAGCGAGTGGCCGCGCCGCCGGCGGCCGGTTGTCTATCGGCGGGACCTCCAAGCTCGTCGCCCACTTCAAGGACGGGCGCGTCTCCAAGGGCTTCTCGCGGGATTTCGACCCCGCGCTCGAGTCATTCCACCTGGTGCGACGGGAGGGGACGATCGCTGCGTCCCATGAGATTCGCATCGAAGACCTGAAGGCGCTGTTCCACGTGAAGACCTGGGGACGAAAGGACCGGCACAAAGGCCAGGAATCCAATGGCTTTCCGCAGACGAACCGGCTCGTGCGAGCGGCCGCGCCGCCACTCATCAAGACCGTCCTGGAGTTCTATGACGGCGAGAAGATCTTCGCCTACAGCCTGGATTACGACCCGAACCGGCGGGGGTTCTATGTGGTCCCGGCCGATCCCGCCGACAACAACCGGACCATCTACGTGGTGAGCTCCTCCCTGGTCAACATCCAGTTCGTCCGCGAGTGATCCGGGCCGTGCTCGAACGCTGCGGGCGTGCCGTCGTCGCGATCCTGATTGGATGTCTCTTCTTTTGCGGGCGACTGGACGCCCGCGAGCGGCGCGCGCCCCGCGGAAACCCGACGCTCGTCCTCGCCTCCCCTGAGGGCGAGCGCACCGTTCCGGTATCGGACCTGGTGTTCGTGCATTTCGAGCGCCTCTACTACCACCGCCGCGCCCCGCGCTCCGAAGCCGCGAGCGGCAACCGGATGGAGATCGAGGACCGGCGACGCGAATGCCGCTGCCTGCGGATGCAGGACTGGACGAAGATGAAGTTCAAGACGATTCGCCAGATCGAATTGATCTACCCGCCCGACCAGCCGATCGCCCGGCTGCGGGTGACCAGGCGCGACGGCAGGGTCAGCGAGCTGGGGGCCGATGCGCTGCACGGCGCCTCGGAATCCTTCGGCCCGCGCTTCGCCGCCACTCTGGACGGCCAGCTGCGTGAGTTTCCCCTGATCCTCGCGGAAGGCGAGAGTTGGCCGGACGAGCGGCTGACCCGCCTCCTTCTTCTGCGCCCGCCGCAGAAAGCCCCGCCTCCGGCGCGTCGTTCGAAAGAACGCTCCGGGCGGTGAGCCGTCCGCGCAGCCTCCCTTTCCTGGCGGTGATCTTCGCCCTCTCCGGGTGCGCCGGACTGATCCACGAGGTTGCGTGGGCCAGGGCGCTGGGGCAGAGTCTGGGCAATTCCCTCCAGGCCCTGACGATTGTGCTGGTCGCGTTTCTGGGGGGGCTCGGCGTCGGTTCGGCGGCCGGGTCGCGCCTGGCCGGGCGCTTGCGTGATCCCCTGGCCGCCTACGCCGGGCTCGAGGGGCTCCTGGCTGTCTACGCTCTCCTGAGCCCGGTCGTCGCCTCCGTCGTACCCCGCGTCCTCGAGGCCATCGGGCCGTCCTGCGGATCCCCCCTGTCCCTTCTGGCGCTCCGGTCGGGGCTCGCGGTCCTCGCGCTGGCGCTGCCGACGCTCCTGATGGGAGCGAGCTTTCCGATCCTGGTGCGCGAGGCGGCCGGAGGCGGCGACGCGCCCGGCAGCGTGGTGGCGGTTCTGTATGGAGCCAACACGCTGGGCGGGGCGCTGGGGGCGCTCATCGGCTCGTTCGGTCTCCTCCCCTTTCTCGGCACGCGCGGGTCGTTCCTGGCGGCGGGAGTCCTGAACGCCGTCTCGGCCGGTTCGGCGCTCCTGCGCCAAGGCCAGCGGCACGCAGCCGACCGTCCGGAGGCGGAGACCTCGAAGGGTCCGCCCGCGGAGACGGCCGCGCCATTCCGGGGCCCGCGCGTTCTCTCGCTGCCAGCCCTCGCGCTTCTGGCGGGTCTTGCGGGGGCCGCGGGTGCGATCCTTCAGGTCGGGTGGACCCGTGCCGCGGCCCTGGCTTTCGGATCGTCGGTCTACGCCCTCGGAGTCACGCTGGCCACGTATATTCTCGGCCTCGGGGCGGGGCCGATCCTGGTCGGACGGCGTCTGACCCGGCCGGGCGCCCCCCCGCTCGTCCTCGCCGTGGCTCTGGCCGGCGCCGGTCTCTCGTCCCTGCTCCTCGTGCCGATTCTGGGGAGGCTGCCGATCGTCGCGGCTTTCGCCTCCGGAAGGATGGCGCCGACGCCGGCGATTTTGATTGGGGTGCCGTTCTCCGTCATGGCGGGGCTTCTGCTCATCCCGACGTTGTGCCTGGGGGCCGCCTTCCCGGCCCTCGCCGCCTGCGGCGCGACGCTTCCCGGCAGGTCGACGCACGGCTCCGCCGGCCGCCTGTACGCGGCCTCGTCGTGGGGCTCGGTCGCCGGGTTCGTCCTGGCGGGGTTCGTGGCGATCCCGGGCGCCGGGACGCGTCGCGCTCTTCTCGCCGCCTCGGCCGCGCCGCTCCTCCTCGCCATCGTCCCGGTCTTTTCCATCCCCGCGCGCCGGCACGTCGCCTCGATCGCCGCCCTGGGCCTCGCCCTGGGAGCCCTGCTGCTGCCCGCCATCCTGCCGGCGTGGGACCTCGATGTGATATCAGGAGGAGGGTTTCTCTACGGACCGATCTACCGCTCCGCGTCGGGAGCCGGGGGGGATCTCGGCGGAGCGATCCGTCGCCGGGGAGACATCCTGTTCGCCCGCGAGGACGGTGTCGCCCTGGTGACCGTCCGCCGGAGCCCGGCGGGCGTGCTCTCGCTCCAGATCAACGGCAAGACCGAGGCTTCGACCGGGGGAGACATGAGCACGCAGCTGCTGTCGGCACACCTGCCGCTCCTGCTGCATGCGGCGCCGGCCGATGTCCTGATCGTCGGGCTCGCCAGCGGCATCTCGCTCGGCGCCGCCGAACGCCATGACGTCCGCGCTATCGAGGTGATCGAGATCGCGCCGGCGGTGCGCGAAGCCGCGCGGTGGTTCGACGACTGGAGCGGGAGCGCCCTGGACGACCCCCGGGCGCGGATCGTCCTCGACGACGCACGCAGCCGGCTGCTCGTCCGGTCCCGCCGATTCGACGTGATCGCCTCCCAGCCTTCGAATCCCTGGGTCGCCGGGGTCTCGAACCTGTTCACCGTCGAATTCTACCGCCTGGCGCGGGCGCGCCTCAAACCGGGGGGCCTGTTCTGCCAGTGGGTCCAGGCCTACCGGCTCTCCCCGGAGGATTTTCGCGGTCTGGTGCGGTCGTTCCTGGACGTGTTCCCCCAGGCAACCCTGTGGGAGGAGTCGGCGGGGGGCGGTGACTACTTCCTCCTGGGGGGCGAGGGAGATGCGCCCCTGCGGATCGATCCGGCGAGCCTGCGCGACCCGAGACACCGCGCGGCGTGGATCGACCTGGAGCGCGCCGGCATCGCCCAGCCGGCCGATCTGCTGTCCCGCTTCGTGACCGGTCCCGGCGGCCTCGCCGTCCTCTCGGCCGGGGCGCGCCTCCACACCGACGACACGCTCTACCTCGAGACGCGCGCCCCGCTGGCGCTGTTCCGCGACAATCTGCGTGAGCAGATCGCCGCCCTGAGGCGCGTCCGGCAGAGTGTCACGGAAATCCTGCCGCAGGGAGTCGCCGGTTCGGACCCGGATCTGGTCCAGGAGCTGCGCGCGCACGCCCGGGAGCGCGACATCAGGCTCGATATCGCCACCAGCCTCAAGGACGCCGACCTGTGGAGCCTGGAGGACCCGTACCTGGCGGCCGGCCTCGCGGCGCTACGAGCCGGGCTGATCAAGGACGCCATCACGGCCCTGTCCGCGGCCGCCTCCCACAACCCGGAAAGCGGCACCGCGCCCTATCTTCTGGGCGAGGCCTACCGGGCCGCTGGCCTCGAGGACGCCGCCGCGCTGGCCTTCCGGGAAGCGGTCCGGCGGGATGCATCGCTCGCACCGGCGTGGAATGCCCTCGGGCGCAGCCTGACGGCGCGCGGCGAGGCGACCGCCGAGGATGCCTTTGCGAAGGCCATCGCGCTCGATCCCCGGCTGGCGGCGGCCCGCAACAACCTCGGCGCCCTGCGCCTGCAGGCGGGTGATCTGGTGGAGGCGGAGCACCTCCTGAACGAGGCGGTCAGGGTGGATCCGACCTTGGCGGCGGCCCGCGCCAACCTGGGGCTGCTCCTGAAGCGCCGCGGCGATCCGGCCGGCGCGGAGCGGCGTTACCGCCAGGCCCTGGATCTCGACCCGTTGAACGTGGACGCCCGCTACAATCTCGCGGCGCTGCTCGCGGAGGCGGGACGCAAGGACGAGGCGCGGCAGGAATTCCGGCGTCTGCTCGAAATCGATCCGCTCGACCCCGACGCCCGGGCGGCCCTGGCGCGGCTGTGACCAGCAGCCTATCCCGGCCATTCCATCCGGCTCCTGGCCGCCGGTGTGCGCCTCAGAGGACCTTCAGGCGAGGGCGAGGAGCGGTGCGTCCTGTCCGGCCCGGCGCGCGTCTTTTCCCGGCAGCCCCCCTGACTCGAGAAGCGGCAGCAGGGAGCTCAAAGCCAGCATGGTCCGAATCGCCCCGCGGCTGCGCGCCACGCGCAGGGTCGCCCCGTGGCGGGCCGCGTCCTGCAGGCAGAGAAGGAGGGCCCCGATGCCACCGCAGTCGATCGCGGCGAGGTCCGCGAGATCGATCGTGAGGTCACGAATTCCGCTCGCGAGCGCGGCCCGGACGCGTTTCAACAGCCGCCCCGCCGCCGCGCCGGACAGAATCCGCCCGGAAATCCGCACCCAGGCCCGCCGTCCCTCCGACCGTCCGCTGATCTGAATCATCCGGCTCATCTTCGTCCTCCCTCGCGTTCCGTGCCCGTGACGTCCCTTGATACGCCGCCGGGCGGCGCCGGGTTCCATGCCAGGCGTGGAATATTGCGATCGCGAGCGGGACCGACCCTGGCTGGATTACGGGGCCGGAGACGGCGCGGACGTCGCCGCGGGTGACGGCTGCGGGGCCGGGGGTTGCGCCGCTTCCTTGAGAACGGCGTCGATCTGGGTGTTGATCCGGTCGAGGACGGCGGAGGCCACTGTGGCGATCGGCTTCCAGGCCATGTCGCGCACCAGGATGTTCCCCTTCTTGTCGGGAGGCCCGAGGAGCAGGTGCTGGGACTTCGGCGTGCCGCCCGCCGTGTCCACTTCCTCCTGGAGCGTCAGGTCGAGGGCCGGGCGCCGCGACAGGGCCGCCCGGGTCGCCTCTGTCGGGTGGTCGTCGAACGACAGCGCCTTCAGGTCGCTGACCATCCGCAGGAAGCTGTCGGCCGTCTCGGACTTGACGCTCCCCCGGATCTCACCCGTCAGGGCCCAGGTCTGGTCCTTCTGACGCGTCAGGGTCGAGGCGGGCTTGCCGGCGCGGGCGAAGGTGGCCGACTCAATGCGATACTGCTGCACCCCCAGGAGGTCCTTGCGCCGCAGATCGAAGAGGCCCGTGGTCACCTTCGGCCAGAAGTCGGCCGGCACCATGAAGACGGGGTCCCGCCCGAGCGTCCTGGCCCAGCGTCCTCCGCCCGGATCCTCCTTGCCGAACACCACCGTCTTGTCGACGTCCCAGCCCTCCTGGAAAAGGACCAGGCGCGCCTGGGGGGGCTGCAGGCCGTACCGGCGCAGGTCGGCGTCGGTCGGCTTCTCGGAGGGAATCGACGTGGCGCGCAGGTTCTGCAGGGCGGTCAGGAGATCGGTGATGGTCGGGCCGTCGGCCGGAGCCTCGATCGGCTGCCTGATGATCCAGCCTTCCTCCGGCTTCTCCATCCGGATCGTTTCCCGGCCGCGCTCGATGGTGAAACGCTTCATCTTCCAGGCGTCGAGCGCCAGGAGAGACTTGTCGCGCAGCGCCAGGAGGGTCTTGTCCGCCACGTCGCCCAGGGAGCCGCTGACGACGGCCACATCGTTCGTCCCGGGAAGCAGCGCATAGTGGGTTCCGCCGATCGGATTGCTGTCTCCCACGGCGAGGGACTCCGGCTGGCCGCCCGCCGACGTTTCGATCTGAAGCGTCGCCCGAGGAGGATCGAGACCGTAGTTCTTGCGCTCCCCGGCGTCCGTGATGCGCCTCTCGACGTGCGCCATTTCGAGGGCGTTGAGGAGGCCTTCGACCGCGTCCTTGTCGGCGGCGGTCGGGATGGGAGCGGTCAGCTTCCAGTCCTCCCTCTCCCTTTCGAGACGCAGGTCACCGTTGCCGTTGGTGATCCGGATGGCCTTGAGAGAAGCCCGGTCGATGGCGACCGGCCGGTCCTTCGCGGCCGCGGCCTTCTCCGCCCCTTCCCTGCCGCGGAATTCGGCGACGTAGGTGTAGATGCCGAGCCCGACGAGCAGGGTCAGCGCCAGGATCGGCCCGGGCCTCAGCTTCACGGCGCTTTCCTCAGAGCTTCTTGCGGCGCCACCAGATCCCGATCCCCACGACGGCGACGGTGACCGGGGCGAACGCCACAATGGACCAGAAGTAGTAGCGGACTTGCTGGGGGGAGAGGATGACGATGCGGGGGAGCGAGGTCTTGGGCCTGATGGACACCAGCTCTTCCTGCTCCGCGAGCCAGGCGATCATGCTGAGCGCCAGGTCGCTGTTGCCCGAGGCGTTGAAATAGCCGTTGGTCAGGAAGTCCGAGTCCCCGAACGCCACCAGGCGCGTCTCGGGCCCCGATTTTTTGTCTCCTTCGGCCGCGGCCGCCGCGGCCGCCGGCTTCGGCGCCTTGTCGATCTTCCGGGTGACCGCGACGCCCAGCGTGATCGGCCCCTTCACCCCGGTCCCCTCCTTCAACGTCAGGCGCCCGGTCTTGAGCTCCCCCTCGCTCGGCTGGGCCCAGGCCAGGGGGGATGTCTGGGCCAGCTTGGTGGCCGTCACTCCCTCGGGCAGGGATGCCGCGATTTCGATGGACGAGGCGATCGGGAAGAATGTCTGGAAGCGGAATGTCTTCGTGATCGGGTGGAGCTCATCGTAACCATCCGCCGGGACGAGCGGCATCAGGTAGTCCCCTCCGAACAGCCGCGAGACCTTGTCCACCACGACGTCGTTGCGTACCGTCACGCCGTAGGCCGACAGGACCCCGGCGAGACCGGAGTCGGTCTCAGGGTCCTGCAGGTAGAGAAGATGCCCGCCCCCGCGCAGGTACTCCTCCATCATCCTGGTTTCGGCGTCCAGGAACGGCTTCTGCGCACCGGGGACGCCGACGACCGTCGCATCCGCGGGAATTCCCTGGCTCAGGACCAGCGGCTTGACCGTGTAGTGCTGCTTCTCGAGCTCCGATTTCAGCAGGCTGATGCCGTTGCGCTCGCTGTCGGCGGTGTCGTGCTCGCCGTGCCCGGTGGTGAAGTAGACGGCGCGCTCGCGATCCTTGGTGACCTTGATCAGGGCGTTGGTCAGCGACTCCTCGTCGGCGGCATTGACCCGGCTCTCCTGCTTGCCGCTCTCGAGGATGATGGTGCCGTACTCGGTGATGGCGTAGCGCTTGGCGTCGACCGGATGGGTATCGGGGTCGATGAACCGGACCGTCAGCTTCGGGCTGTGGTAGCGGTACTCCGTCAGGAGGTCCTCGAGTTTCTGCCGCGCCGGCTCCGCTTCGCGGAAGAACGCGGTCACGGTGACCTCGCGCGGCAGCCCCTCGACGACCTTGATCGTCTGCTCGCTCAGGGAGAACGACTGGTTCTCGGTCAGATCGAAGCGCGCGTGGTGGCGGGCGGCGAGGAAGTTGACGAGCACCAGGACCGCCAGGACCGTCAGGATGTAGCCCGCGCTGGCGCCGGCGGCGCGCGCCCGCTTCCCCTTCAGGATCGCCTGGACCCGCTCGCGGTTGAGGACGAGCCCGGTGATGAGGAGGGCCAGCCCGAACACCCCCACCGCGAGAACATAGGTGGCGTGCTCGGGGACGAGCCCGTTCAGGATGATCGCCAGGACGACGAGCAGGGCTCCGAGGCCCGCGGCGGCGCTCTTGAGGAACTTCATGCCGTCTCCCCTACCCCCGCCACCGGCGTGACTCGACCACGCGCTGCGTCAGGAAGAGCGAAAAGAACACGACGCTCAGGTAGAAGACCACGTGCTCGGTGTCGAGCAGTCCCTTGCGGAAGTCACCGAAGTGCTCGGAGATGGAGATCCGGCTCAGGAGATCACCGAGAGTCGGTCCGCCCAGGCCCAGCTTCAGCTTCTCCCAGAGCCCGAAAGTGGCGGTGTTCAGAAGGGCGGCCAGAGTCACGGTGACGGATTCGGCGACCCAGCCCACCGACCACATCAACAGGAGCGCACCGAACGCGCCGACCGCCGCGATGATCTGGTTCTCGGTCATGGCCGACACGAGCAGTCCGATGCCGAGAAACGCCAGGCCCATCAGGAGCACGCCGAGATATCCGACGAGAGTCGGCTTCATGTCCGGCTTGGCGCTCGACGCCATGATCAGCAGCGGATAGGTCAGCGTGGCCCCCAGCATGACCAGGAGCAGGAAGGAGGCCCCGAGGTACTTGCCCAGGATCACCTGGCCGGTGGTGACCGGGCAGGTGAACAGCAGCTCCGCGGTCCCCGTCCGGCGCTCCTCCGCCATCAGGCGCATGGTGATGACCGGAATCATGAGCAGGAAGATCACCCCCATGCTGCCGAACAGGGGGCGGATGACCATGTCGTTCACGTTGAGCTGGTTGAACACGTACGGGTTGTTGCCGTACTGCAGGCACAGGGCCGAGAAGCGCACCAGGGACGCCCAGAAGATGTAGCCGCTGAGCATGAGGAACACGCCGACGACCACGTAGGCGAGAGGCGAGGTGAAGTATGTGCGGACCTCGCGCTCGGCGATCGCCAGGATGTTCCTCATGCCGCCTCCTCGCCCCGGATGATGCGGATGAAGATGTCCTCGAGGCTCAGCGTGATCGCCCGCATCTCGAGAAGCCCCCATCCCTGCGTCACCGCCGCCCGCGAGATCTCCTCGCGCACGTCCCGCGCCGCGTCGGTCTCGACGACGAGGCCCTCGAAGCCCGCCTCCCGCGTCACGGACAGGACTCCCGAGATCGCCCGCAGCGACCCCTCCACCCCCTCCGGAGCGCGCGCCAGGCGCAGGGCGATCCGTCGCGTCCGCTCGCCGCGCGCCGCCAGCTTCTCCATCGTCTCGTCGGCGGCGATCAGGCCTTCGTTGATGATCAGGACCCGGTTGCAGGTCATCGTGACCTCCGCCAGGATGTGGGTGGAGAGGATGACCGTGTGCTCTCCGGCGAAGCTCTTGATCAGCTGGCGGATCTCCCGGATCTGGGAGGGGTCGAGACCGACCGTCGGCTCGTCGAGAATGAGGACGTCCGGATCGTGCAGAATCGCCTGCGCCAGCCCGACGCGTTGCTGATACCCCTTGGAGAGATTGCCGATGAGCCGCCCGGCCACCGGCTGGAGGCCGCACCGATCGATCGCCCGGTCGACGCGGCCGCCCGCCTCCTTGCGCGGCACGCCGCGCAGCCTGGCGACGAAACGCAGGAACGGCCGGACCAGCATCTCGGTGTACAGAGGGGGGTGCTCCGGCAGGTAGCCTATCCGCTTCTTGACCTCGATGGGGGATTCCTGGACGTCGAAGCCGCCCACCTTGGCCGTCCCCGACGTCGGCGGAACGTAGCCGGTCAGGACGCGCATCGTGGTCGTTTTTCCGGCCCCGTTCGGTCCCAGGAACCCGAGAATCTCTCCCTTGCTGACGGA
>DASYUH010000049.1 GCA_036001465.1 Candidatus Polarisedimenticolia bacterium | reverse complement strand
GACCTGAGCGTGGTCGGCATCGGCACACTGACCCACATCGACCACAACCGGGTGTTCGCCTTCGGCCACCCGCTCCTGGGGACGGGGCCATTGGAGATGCCGATGACCCAGGCGCAGGTCCTCATCACCTTCGCGTCGGCGAACGCGTCGTTCAAGGTCGCGAACTCGACGCCGCCGGTCGGCACGATCTTCCAGGACGGGCTGACCGCCATCGTCGGTGACGTGGGGCGGACCGCGCCGATGATCCCGGTCTCGGTCCGGGTGACGTCGCCCGGCGGCACGCGCGTGTTCCACTATGACATCCTGCGCAACCGCGCCTGGTCGCCGGTGGTCATGGCGCTGGTGACCGCCAACAGCCTGGTCCGCACGACCGACTTCGACGCCGGCGCCACGCTGGCACTGCGCTGCCGGATCGGCATCGAGGGGTATCCGACGATCACGTACGAGGACCTGTACTCCACCACGACCCCGGCGCAGCCGGTCCACACGGCGCTGGCGAACGATGCGGCGGGCCTGTTCAACCTGCTCTACAACAACCGCTTCGAGGAGGCGCGCGTGCGCTCCGCCGACCTCGAGATCGACGTGCTCGAGTCCTCGAAGGTGGCGACCATGACGTCGCTGCGCGCCGCGCGCACCGAGGTGCGCCCCGGCGAGAGCCTCGCCGTCACGGCGGTCCTGAGCCTGTACCGCGGCCGGACGTGGGAGGAGACCTGGAACGTCGTCCTGCCGGAGGACACGCGGCCGGGGGACACCGAGATCCTCGTCGGCGGCGGCCCGGCGATCGACGGCCTCGACCGCCGGATGCTCGAGCGGCAGGTCGCCCAGGCCGGGGGCCTCGACGACCTGGTGCGCCTCGCATCCCGGCAGAGGCGCAGCCGGACGCTCTATCTGAGGATGTCGCGCCGGGCGCCGACCGCCATCGTGCGCAGCGAAGTCCTTCCCGATCTCCCCCTGTCGATCTTCTCCGTGTTCAACAACCCGCGGCTGAGCGCCGACACGACCCTGATGGGCGAGTCACCGATTCTCGAGATCCCGAAGGACCTCGACGTCGTGGTCGTCGGCGGCCGCCGCATCTCGATAAGGGTGAAATGAGACGCGCCGCCGCCATCTCCTCCGCCGCCCTCGGTCTCGGGCTTGCATTGTCCTGCGTCACGCTCGCGCTCGCCGTCACCTCGCAGACCTGGCGCCAGAGGGAGAAGGACGATTTCGCCAAGGGGGAGCTGAAGGGAGTCTCGCTGCTTTACGACGGCGCTCTCAGGCTGTCGCCGCGCCTCGACACCGTGCACGAAGGGGGCCAGCCGTACCTGTGGGCGATCGCCCAGGCCCCCGGCGGCGCGATCTATGTCTCGGGAGGGAACGACGGCAAGGTCCTGCGCATCGGCAAGGGGGCGGCCGAGGTCTTCTTCCGCGCTTCCGAGCCCGAGGTGCACGCGCTCGCCTTCGACCGGGCGGGCAATCTTCTGGCGGGCGCGTCGCCTGGCGGGAAGATCTACAAGATCGCCCCCGACGGCAAGACCCTCTGGACGTACGACAGCGGCGAGAAATACATCTGGGCGCTCGTCTTCGATCGCGAGGGGGCGCTCTACGCCGCGACCGGGATCGAGGGGCGCATCCTGAAGATCGATGCCTCCGGCCACGGGCGCGTCTTCTTCGACAGCGCCGAGACCCACATCCGGTCCCTCATCGTGAACGAGAAGGGGGAGCTGATCGCCGGCACCGACGGCCACGGCCTGGTGTTCCGCGTGTCCCCCTCGGGCGAAGGGTTCGTCCTGTACGACGCCCCGTTGAACGAAGTCGTCGCCCTCTCGGCCGGCAAGGACGGGACGATCTACGCCGCGGTCGCCGACGAATCGGGGCGGCCCGGGTCGCGGGGCCCGTCGCCGGCGCCGCCGCCCCCCGCCGCGCCGCCGCCTGCTCCCGGCGCGCCGGGGAGCTCCGAAAGCGCCGCGCCGCAGGCGACCCCCCCGCCGCCGCCGGAACAGGCGCCCCCGCCCGAGCAGCGCGTCCCGGTCGGCATGGAGGGGAAGGTCCTGGCGATCTCGCGCGACGGCTACGCGCGCGAGATCTGGTCCGCTGGCCAGGAGGCGATTCTGAGTCTGGCCGTTGCGTCCAACGGAGACCTCTTGATGGGGTCGAGCTCCCAGGGGCGCATCTACGGCGTCGATGCGTCGGGAAACGTCACCGAGCTGCTGCGGCTCTCGTCGGCCCAGGTCACCGCGCTCCTGCGCCTCGGGGACGGCGCCCCGACGGGGCGCGCCGGTGACGTCGCGGTGGCCGGGAGCAATTCCGGGACTGTCTCAATCCTGCGGCCCGGGTTCGCGTCGTCCGGCGCCTTCGAGTCGCGCGTCCTGGATGCGCGATCGTTCGCCACCTGGGGCCGCGCGTCCTGGCGGACCGAGACCCCCAAGGGGACCTCGATCGCCCTCGGCGTCCGCTGCGGAAACACCGAGGAGCCCGACCGCACCTGGTCCGACTGGCGCAGCGCGCCGTTCACCCAGGATGGGGCGCTGCTCGACTGCCCCCCCTCGCGCTTCCTGCAGTGGCGCGCGCAGATGAAGTCGGAGGACCAGACGCACACCCCGTCGCTGCGCGAGGTGGCCGTGACCTACCTGCAGGCGAACCTACCCCCGGAGATCAAGAAGGTCGATGTGCAGGCGCCGGGTGTTGCGTTCCAGAGGGTGGCCCCTTCCGGGCCGAGCGGCGCGTCCGACTCCCGGGCGTCGGGTGGGTCGGGGGGGGACGTCGAAGGGGGAGTCCGCAAGCGACCCCGGCCCACGTCGCGGCGCGGCTTCGAGGACGGGGCACGCAGCATCACCTGGCAGGCGACCGATCCGAACGACGACGACCTGCTCTACGACGTCTACTACCGCGCCGTCGACGAGAAGACCTGGAAGAAGATGCGCGACCGAATCGACGAAGACTTCGCCACCTGGGACAGCCACGCAATGCCGGACGGGACCTACGTGTTCCGCGTCGTCGTCACCGACGCGCCCTCGAACGCGTCCGGCCGCGCCCTGACCGCCGAGAAGCTCTCGCCCGCGTTCGACGTCGACAACACGCCGCCGCGCCTCGAGACCGTCAAGGCGCAGGTCCAGCCAACCTCCATCCGCCTGACCTTCTCGGCCACCGATACGTTCAGCATCATCCGCGAAACCGCCTGCGCGGTCGACGCCGGCGACTGGCTCCCCGTCCAGGCCGCCGACGGCCTCGACGATTCCCGCACCGAGAGCTACGACCTCACCCTCCCACGCCCCGCCCCCGGCGAGCACAGCATCGTCGTCCGCTCGATGGACGCCGCGGGGAACACGGGATCGGGGAAGGTGGTGGTGGAGATACCGCAGTAGGTGGTTCGGTCAATTGAACCTGTTGCCAAACGCGGGGTCGTGACGTAGAATCTTACCAGTAAGACCCAATGAAAGGCATGACCCTATGGCGACAGTGGCAACTACAACACTCTCTTCGAAGGGCCAGGTTGTGATCCCTGAGGATGTTCGCAAGGCTCTTGGCTTGGAACCCGGTGCTCAATTTGTGGTGATGGGCGACGGGGACATCGTGATTCTCAAGCGGATCGAGACACCGGCCAGAATCGAGTTCCAGGCCCTGGCGGCCAAGGTCCGGGGGCAGGCGCGCCGGGCCGGGCTCAAACCCGCCGACCTGCAGAAGGCCATCCGCAGCGTTCGTCGGCGCGGATGAAGGTTGTCCTCGACACCAACGTCCTCATCTCCGGGATCTTTTTCTCCGGACCCCCGTCCAGAATCCTGGCTGCTTGGGCCGAAGGCGGGTTTGAACTTGTCGCCAGCGTCGAAATCCTCACCGAGTATCGACGAGTCGCCGAGCGCCTTCAAAGGAAGTTTTCCTCGGTCGATATCAATGCCATCCTCGACCTCGTCACCCGAGAAGCCCGCTTCGTGGAGCCCGCCCCCGTGCCGGTTTCCGCGTGTGACGACCCCGACGACCTCAAGTTTCTCGCCTGCGCACTTTCCGGCGGTGCACGCTTTATCGTCACCGGTGACCGGGCGCTCTTGCGAGCCTCTGCCTTCCGTGGACTCGAGGTCGTGACCCCGCGGGAGTTTCTGCAACGCCACCTTGCGGGATAAGTCTCGACAGCCGCTCGACTATCCCGCCCTCGACGCCGGGGGGAACACGCGATCGGGGGTGGTCGTCGTTGCGCTACCGCAATAAGTGATCTGTCAAAGCGATTTCTTGCGAGTCTCGGGCCGCTCGAACGACTAGACTGGTAGAGATGTCCGATCAGAAGAATCACCCGCCGCGATGCACCGACCCCGCCCAGGGGATCCGGCTCGAGCCCTACCTAGAACGGACC
>DASYUH010000048.1 GCA_036001465.1 Candidatus Polarisedimenticolia bacterium | reverse complement strand
ACATCCACCGCCGCCCCCCGACGCATCGGCTTCGAGGACCTGGCCCGCCTGGTGCGCGTGAGCGACCCGCAGGTGTCCCCCGACGGGAACTCGATCGTCATCGTCGTGTCCCGTCCGAACTACGACGACAACCGGCACGAGGCGGAGCTCGTCGTCGTGGACGTCGCGACGGGGGCGCAGCGCGTCCTGACGCGCGGGCGGCAGGAGCTGGCCCACCCCCGCTGGTCGCCGGGGGGCGACAGGCTGGCGTTCCTGGCGAAGGGGACGCCCAGGAAGACCCCGAAGGTCGAGCCTGCGGCGACCCCCGCCGCGACGGAAAAGGGGGCCCCGCCGATCGCTCCGGACGAAGAGGGGCACCGCCAGATCTTCGTCATGCCGATGGACGGCGGCGACGCGCTGCAGATCACCGACGCCTTTGCGGGCGTGCAGCAGTTTGCCTGGAGGCCGGACGGCGGCGCCCTCGCCTTTGTCACCGAGGACGTGCCCGCCAACCGCGAAGCGATGAAGAAGGGGGAGGACGCCTTCGAGGTCGGGAACAACGACTATCTGGCGCAACAGGCGGCCTTGCCGTCGCACATCTGGCTGGTGCCGGCCGAAGGCGGGGTGGCGCGGCGGCTCACTTCGGGCGGCTGGAGCCTGCCCGTGAGCGAGCCTCCCGGTCCCCCGTCGTCCCCCCTCTCCTGGTCGCCCGACGGCAGGCAGATCGCCTTCGCGCGGCAGGACAACCCGCACTTCGGCGACGCCGATCGGACGTCGATCCAGATTCTCGAGGTGGCCTCCGGCGCCCTGCGCCCCCTGACGGGGCGCACCCTCCTGGAGGGCTTTCCGAGCTACAGCCCGGACGGCGCGCGCATCGCCCTCTGGTACCCGCGGGACGGCGACCCGAACGCCGTCAACGAGATCCATGTCGTCCCCGCGGCGGGCGGCGAGCCGAAAGTCGTCACCCGTGCCATCGATCGCTGCCTCTATCGATCGATCTGGATGCCCGACAGCCGGTCGCTCCTGGTGGGCGGCAACGACGGCACGCGCGTCTCGCTCTGGCTGCAGCCGCTCGATGGCCCGGCCCGCCGTCTGGACCTCGGCAAGGCGAACCCCTCATGGTCGTTCTGGATCGACGCGGCGGTGGCGAAGAATGGCGCGGTCGCCTTCACGGGCAGCGAGCCCCAGCATCCGACGGAGCTTTACTACATGGCGTCGCCCGACGCCGCGCCGCGGCGCCTGACGTCGTTCAACGACCCGGTGGCGTCGCTGGATCTCGGACGCGTGGAGACCATCGAGTGGCAGGGGCCGGACAGGCTGTCGGAGAACGGAGTCCTGATCTATCCTCCGGGATTCGACGCGCGGAAGCGGTTCCCGCTGGTGCTTCTCATCCATGGCGGTCCGCAGGCCGCCTCGACCGAGAGCTTCTCGACCTTCGGCCAGCTCCTGGCGGCGCGCGGCTACGTCGTCTTCCAGCCGAATTACCGGGGCAGCGACAACCTGGGCAACGCGTACCAGCGGGCGATCGTCAACAACGCCGGGGACGGCCCCGGCCGGGACGTCATGGCCGGGCTCAAGGTCGTCCAGGCGCGCGGGTTCGTCGACCCGGGCCGCATCGGCGTGTCGGGCTGGTCGTACGGCGGCTACATGACCTCCTGGCTCATCGGCCACTACGACGTCTGGAAGGCGGCGGTCACCGGCGCCACGGTCAGCGATTTCATCGACCAGTACAATCTGGCCGATTTCAACGTGCAGGCGCGCTGGTCGTTCGGCGGATCCCCCTGGACCGGCGGCCGCGACAAGGCGTACCGCGAGCAGTCGCCGATCACCTACGCCCAGCGCGTCAAGACGCCCACCCTGATCCTGTCCAACACCGGCGACGCCCGCGTCCCGGTGACCCAGTCCTACCGTCTGTACCACGCCCTCAAGGACAACGGCGTCCCCACGCGCTTCGTCGCCTGGCCCGTGCCGGGCCACTTTCCCGCCGACCCGGTGCGCAGCCGCTCGGTCTACCGCGAGTGGATCGGCTGGCTCGACGCGCATCTCATCCCGATGCCGGACGGGACGCCCGCCTCGCCGCCGGGCGACAAGGCCCCCGCGCTGCCGGACGACGTGAAGCCCGTGGCGACGGGGGCGTCGCCGCGTTGAATTCGGGGAGCCCGACCCGGAACGGATTTCCGGCGCCCCCTGCGATCAGCGCCTCCTTCCGTGCCTTCGGAAGCTTCTTGATCCGGCTTTCGATTTGCAGCGCCATGCCCCTGGTGCCGACGGCTCTCACGAACACGAGGCGCAGCGGCCCTCTGCCGCGCACATACTTCGCCCCCCGGCCGTCGTGCCGCGCATGCTCCGCGAGCCGACGGCGAATGTTCGTGGCGATGCCGGTATAGAGGGTCCCATCACCGCACCGCACGACGTAGACGGACCATTGCGCCATGAACAGAGTCGATGCACCAGGGCCCACGTGGCCGCGTCCTGCTTCGCGAGTCCGCGCGAGCGCCCGTGGAGAATACACCCCGCTCGCCCGAGTCGCGCACCCTGCTAGGGAGGAGCCTGCGACATGTCTGAGCCGGAGCCTTTACTGGGGGGCGCCCCGACCCTAGTTTTACCGGCGATGAAGGCTGGTCGTTCATCTCGTACATTGTCTTCGGCTCCTTAAGCGGGCTCTGGTTGCAGGGCATGCTGTGGGGACTGGCCCTCTTCGCCCCCTTCTGTGCGCTCCTGGCACGCCTCAGTCCTGACAAGGTGAATGCCAGAAAACTCCTCCTGGGACTGATGGGGCTATGGGCGGTGCCGGCGATGTTCGTGCCGTTGTGGGCCGGCGTCGATCCACGCTTCACGCGGGTCGCGGCCAGAGTCTCGACGGCACGGCTCGACAACCCGGGCGCGATCAACCGCCTCGCCCAGACGATCGTGACACACGTCCTCGCCGGCCCCGGCTGCCCGGCCAGAAAAGGGACATCTGGTACACCCCCGACGAGAACATGGAGTACACCCCTGAAATCCACCGACGGCCGCTTCAGGCGATCGGGGAGGTGAAGAATGGCGGCGACCTGCCCATCCGCGCTGTCTCCGTGGCATGCCGCGCCCTGGACGGCCAGGGTCGCGTCGTCGGCCGTGGCATTGCGCCGATCGTGACCTGTCACTACGAGCGGCTCGACGGCCCTTATGAACCGATGCCGCCCCATGGCAGCCGCCCGTTCTCCGCCGAAATCAAGCTGAGCCCCCGAGACGCCCTCGAGCACGGCGGGCCGGTGATCCTCGAGACATCCGTCCAGGACCTGAACCTCGGAAGGAAGAACTGAACCCGGTTTGGGCGGCGCACATCCGTCGCGATCCCGGTGTAGAGACTGCCGTCCCCACACCTCAAGATGTAGACGGACCATCGCGCCATGGACAGGGCTCCATTCCCCGAAGAACCCCCGGCGCGGCTCGGTTCCGCAAGCCTGGGCGAGAGTGCGGCCAGAATACCCAGCCGTCCCCCGACCGTGGGTTGTTTCTCCGCGATTTCCGTTGTCGGCCGGGTGTCACGGGCGTAGATTTGAAGGCATCAGACCCCTTTCACCCCCCGGAGGTGAGCCATGAACAAAGCGGTTGCGATCGCGCTCATCGGCATTCCACTCTGTCTCGCCCTCACTTCCGGCGTCTACGCGGCCTGCGCCGCGGGGGTGCCCATCTATCATGGCGTCGATTCCTATTTCGTGTGCACGGACACGGGACCTGTCGCCGGCTTCACCTATGAGCTCTCGAATCCGATCGGCGCGAACAGTGGCCTCGTGGACATCGTCAACGAGGGTGTGGGGGACGATGGACGCGTGACTATCAGCACAGACTGGCAGGTGTCCGGGTTCGTCGGCTGTCCGGTCTCGCAGGCGGGAAGGCGGCGTATCGTGATCGCCGTCCAGGGTAACGACGGGAAAGGACTCTTCGTCTCGCTGAGCGGCGTCGACCCCAACTCGTTGGGTTACCTCGTCGAAATGGCACACAAGTTCGACCCGTCGACCGGCCTTGCCCTTCCCCTGCCCTGTGGTGACACCGGGGGGGCCCCGACAATCGTTTCCCAGTCCTCGTCGGGCGGCATGGTGACCCTCTCGCTTCACTTTACTGCTCCGAGCGTCTTCAGCGACTGCGACCCGGACTCTCTCGGAGTCATGGCCGGCCTCGGAACCTGCCCCGACAACTTCACAGCTTCGACCGAGATCGGCAGGATATTCACCCGGCTGGCCACCTGCACGACGCCGCCCGACCTGAGGCGGGATCAGTGGACTGATACGGGTCTCGTTCCCGATGCCGACGGCAACGCCACCCTGACAGTCTCGGCGCCCGGCAAGGGTCAGTGCCTGTACGCCGGCGACACGGCGACCATCAACGGCTTCGAGAGCAGCGGAATCACCGGGTTCGTGACCATCTCGGGCGAACCTTGCTTCGACGACGATCTCGACGGTGTCACGGACTGCCAGGGAGACTGTGACGATTCGGATCCCGCACGATTCCCGGGAAACCCGGAGATCTGCGACGGGATCGACAACAATTGCGATGGTCAGGCCGACAACGGGATTGCCTGCCAGGGGTCGTGCTTCCCGCCCAACAAGATCGGGGCGGACATCCGAGTCACGAACGACACCAGCCAGTCCATCGAGCCCTCTTTGGTCTGGACGGGATCGGAATTCGGCGTGGCCTGGTCGGATTTTCGCGACGGAAACGATGAGATCTATTTTGCGCATCTCGATCCATCGGGATCGAAGATCGGCACTGACATCAGGGTCACCAATAACCCGGCAAGGAGCACGATGGCCTCTCTGGTCTGGACGGGGTCGGAGTACGGACTCGCATGGGCAGACAACCGGGATGGCAATTACGAGATCTACTTCAAGCGACTCGGGCCGGCCGGAACCTTCGTGACCGGCGACCTGCGAGTCACGAACGCCGCGCGGGATTCGATCCGTCCCAGCCTCGTCTGGTCGGGAACCGGTTACGGCCTCGCCTGGAGCGACCTTCGCGACGATTACAACGGCGAGCTCTACTTCGCGCTGCTCGATGCCTCCGGGTCCAAGATCGGCGCCGACGTCCGGCTCACCGATCATCCGAGGATTTCCAGCAACCCGAGCCTGGCGTGGACCGGATCTCGGTTCGGCATCGCCTTTCGGGATGACCGGAACGGCGGGGAGGGCGACGTCTACTTTGTCGGGGTCGGCGCTTCGGGGACCAAGCTGGCGGAGGAAATCCGTGTCACCACGACGTCAACTCTGTTCGTGGCTCCTTCGCTCGTCTGGACAGGATCGGAGTATGGAGTCGCCTGGGACAGCAAAACGGACGCGCAGCCCGTCCACGTCGTCTTCGCGCGCCTCGACCCAACCGGGAATCGGATCGGCGGCGAGGTCCGAGTGGACGGCAGTCCGGACGGCTCGAGTTTGCCGTCGCTGGTCTGGAACGGCGATGAGTACGGCGTGACGTGGGTGGACGGGCGCGACGGGAACGGGGAGATCTATTTCATCGGCCTGACCGCCCAGGGCGTGCGCATCGGCTCCGACTTCAGGCTGACGAACGACCCCGGATCCTTGAATTCGCCTAGGCTGGCCTGGACTGGGAGCCAGTACACGGTGGCCTGGACAGACTTCCGAAACTTCAACGAGGAGATATACCTGGCTAGCATCGGCTGCAATTGCGTTGACACGGATGGAGACGGGTTCACCTCCTGCACCGACTGCGACGACGTCCGCGCCGACGTGCATCCGGGGGCTGCGGAGGTCTGTGACGGCGCGGACAACGACTGCGACGGGCTCGTGGACGAGGGTGCCGCCGGGACCGACCCCGACGGCGACGGCGTCCTGAGCGCCTGCGACAACTGCCCGCTCGTCGACAATCCGGCACAGGAGGACCAGGACTTCGACCGGGTCGGCGATGCCTGCGACGTCTGTCCGACGATTCCCAACGCCAGTCAGGACCCGGCGGTTTGCGACCAGCGTATCGACCCGATCGCCATTTCCTTCTCGGGCCCGCTGGGCCGGGGCTCGGGGATCGTCACCTGGACAACCACCCACGAGGTCGACATTGCGTCCTTCAATATCGTCGTGTTCGACTCGCAGGGGAACCGGAGCCAGCAGAACATGGCCCCGATCGAATGCGAGGAGTGCGTCACGGGGGCGCCGCACACGTATCTCCTGACCGTGCCCAAGCACAAGAGCGGGAAGAACATCTTCGTCGAGTTGATCCGGATCAACGGAACCGTCGAGCTCTGGGGACCGGCCACACGGGAATAGACGGTCGTTCCCGGCACGGAAGTTGACGGGGCACGCCTGCTGGCGATAGCCTCCCCGGGAGTTTTCCGGGGGGACCTGCCATGCTACGCTCCGCGCTCCCGCTCCTCGTCCTGATCGTCCTGCTGTTCCCCGTGACGGCGTCCGCCGAGCCCCTCACGAGGGAGAAGACCCCCGAGCCGCTGCGGCCGTGGATCGACTGGGTTCTCCAGGGGCACGAGCAGGAGCGCTGCCCGTTCTTCCAGGGGGACGCCGAGACGCGCCAGTGCGCCTGGCCGTCGCGGCTCGGTCTCGATCTCTCGGACCGGGGCGGGCGTTTCACGCAGCAGTGGCTCCTGCATCGGGACGAGTGGGTCCTCCTGCCGGGCGACGCGCGCACCTGGCCGCAGGAGGTGCGCGTCGACGGGCGGCCGGCCATCGTGGCGGCGCAGCCGGGCGGGCCCGCCGTCTGGCTCGCGGCCGGACGTCACGCCGTGAGCGGAACGTTCGACTGGGACGCGCTGCCCCCGCTCCTCCAGGTGCCGACCGGAACGGGACTGGTCGGCCTGATGCTCCGGGGACGCGCCGTGCCGTTTCCGGCGCGCGACGAGCAGGGGCGTCTGTGGCTCCAGAAACGTGCCGGCGAGGAGACGGCGGAGGACCGCCTGGAGGTCACCGTCAATCGCCGCGTCGCCGACGAGATTCCACAGGTCCTGACGACCCGCGTCGATCTGCAAGTCTCCGGAAAAGGCCGGGAAGTGGTCCTCGGGCGGGCGCTGCCGGAGCGCTTCATCGCGATGTCGCTTCGCGGACCGCTCCCGGCGCGCATCGATCCGGACGGCCGGCTGCGGGCGCAGGTGCGGCCGGGGCGCTTCAGCCTCGAGCTGGCGGCGCGGCACGAGGGGCCGGCCTCCACCCTGGCGACGCCAGTCCCCGACGGGTCCTGGCCCGCCCAGGAGGTGTGGGTCTTCGACGCCCGGCCGCACCTGAGGCTGGTCTCGGTCGAGGGGGTGACCGCGGTCGATCCGCAGCAGACGACCCTGCCGGACGAGTGGAGGCAGCTTCCGGCCTACCTGATGCAGAGCGGCAAGACCATGACGCTCGTCGAGAAGCGCCGCGGCGACTCCGAGCCCGCGCCGGACCAGCTCATCCTCGACCGCAGGCTCTGGCTCGACTTCGATGGCGGCGGGTACACGGTCCATGACGCGGTCGCCGGCACGATGCGGCGGACCTGGCGTCTCGAGATGCCGCCGCCCGCCGTCCTCGGACGGGTGGCGATCGACGGCGTCGACCAGTTCATCACGCGCACCGGCCCCGATCGGCCCGCGGGGGTCGAGCTGCGGCAGGGAGAGGTGCGCCTGGACGCCGACAGCCGCGTCGAGCGGGGCGCCGGCGTCGTGCCCGCGGTCGGGTGGGATCACGACTTCAACCAGGTCAGCGCCGAGCTGAATCTCCCGCCCGCCTGGCGCCTGTTCAGCGCATCGGGCGTGGACGACGTCTCCGCCACCTGGATCGCCTCGTGGACGCTCCTCGATCTCTTCCTGGTCCTCATCGGCGCCATGTCGGTCGCCAGGCTCTGGGGGCGGCGCTTCGGGATCATCGCCCTTCTGACGCTCGTCCTCATCTGGATCGAGCCGGGGGCGCCGCACTGGACCTGGCTCGCGGTCCTGGCCTTCGAGGCCCTGCGGCGTGCCCTTCCAGCGGGGCGGATCCTGGCCACGGTGACGGTCGTTCACCGCCTCGCGCAGGTCGTGCTCGTTCTCATGATCATCCCGTTCCTGGTCGATCAGGTGCGCACCGCCCTCTACCCTTCGTTGGAGGAGCCCTGGATGGGCGGCGGCGGGCTCGGGGGGGGCTTCCTGCTGCAGGCCCCGATGGGGGAGAAGGGGGCGGCGACTGAGGAGTTCGACCAGATTCGGGGCGATCTCTCCAACAAGATGAAGGCCATGTCCGCGCTCAAGTCCAATGCCCCGGCTTCGGAACCCGCCGCGGAAGGCAAGATGGCTCAGCGATCCCTGTCGTACCTCTACGCTCCCGACCCCAAGACGGTCGTCCAGACCGGCCCCGGGCTGCCCGACTGGAGCTGGAGGACGGTCTCCCTGAGCTGGCGTGGGCCGGTGAAACAGGCGCAGGAGCTGCGTCTCGTTCTGATCCCGCCCGCCGCGAACCGGCTCCTGAACCTGCTGCGGGTCGTCCTCGTCTCGATCCTGGCGCTCGGCCTGTTCGGGTTTCCCGATCGCTCCTGGCCGGCCCGGCTCATGCGACGGATCGGCCTGGCGCGCCCCGCGATGGCTACCGCGCTGGCCTCGGCGCTGGCGCTCGCGGGGGCCGGGTCGCCGCCGGCCGGCGCGGCCGAGATGCCGCCGGCCGACATGCTGAACGAGCTGCGCACGCGCCTGCTGCAGCCCCCCGCCTGCCGCCCGAACTGCGCCTCCAGCCCCCGCATGCTGCTCGACGTCGGCCCGGCCTCCCTGCGCGCCCGCATCGAGATCAGCGCCGCGGCGGAGACGGCGGTGCCGCTCCCGGGGGGTGCCGATCAGTGGCTCCCCGATCGGGTGGCCGTGGACGGCGAGGCGGCCACCGGGCTGGTGCGGACCGGTGAAGGACGGCTGTGGCTGCGCGTGAGTCCCGGAAACCACCAGGTCCTGATGGAGGGCCCGCTGCCCGACCGTGAGTCGGTCCCGCTTCCCCTGCCGCTCAAGCCCCACCGCGTCGAGGCGCGGGCCCGCGGCTGGCGCGTGGAAGGGCTGCACGAGGACGGCCAGGCGGAGGACAGCCTGCAGCTCGTGCAGGAGCGCGGCCGCGAGCGGGGGCCTTCGGGGGCCTTCGAGCCGATCGCGCTCCCGCCCTTCGTGCGCGTCGAGCGCGAGCTCACGCTCGGGATCAAGTGGCAGGTCGCGACCCGGGTGGTCCGGATCACCCCGGTCGGATCGGCGGTCCGCCTCGAGGTCCCCCTCTTGCCGGGCGAGTCGGTGACGACCGCCGACGTGCGCGTGGCCGGCGACCGGGCGCTGGTCAGCCTCGCCCCGCAGGCGACCGAGGCGGCCTGGACGTCCTCCCTCGATCAAAGGGAATCGATCCGGCTCGCGGCGCCGGGCGACGTCCCGTGGGTCGAGGTCTGGCGCCTGGCCGCCGGACCCGTCTGGCACGTCGAGGTCCAGGGGATCCCGGTGGTCCATCTGCCGGAGGAGACGCCCGTGCGGATGCGCGAATGGCGCCCGTGGCCGGGGGAAGCGGTCACCATCGACGTGATTCGTCCCGGCGGGCTCCCCGGGCAGACGCTGACCATCGACACGACCGATCTCACGATCTCGCCGGGGCTGCGCGCCACCGACGCGAGCCTGAATCTCACCGTCCGCAGCAGCCGGGGGGAGCAGCACGTGCTCACCCTCCCCGAGGTGGCCGAGCTGCAATCGGTGTCGATCAACGGCGTCGTGCAGCCGATCCGCCAGGACGGGCGGGAACTGACGCTGCCGATCATGCCGGGGCCGCAGCACATCGGCGTCGCCTGGAGGCAGAACGACGGCATCCGCCTCGGCTTCAGGGCGCCCGAGGTGGATCTCGGCACCGCCAGCGTGAACGCGCGCACCTCGATCGTGATGCCCGCCGATCGCTGGACGCTCCTGCTGGGTGGCCCGCGCCTGGGGCCGGCCGTGCTGTTCTGGAGCCGGGTCGTCGTCGGCCTCCTGGCCGCGATCGCCCTCGGTCGCCTTCGCCTGACGCCCCTGCGCGCCCGGGACTGGTTTCTGCTGAGCCTCGGGCTGACGCAGGCGCCCGTCTGGATCTCCCTCGTCATCGTCGGCTGGCTGTTCGCCCTCGGGTGGCGCGGACAGCGGGGCGCCGAGGGGTCGGGGGTCCGCTTCAATCTCCTTCAAGTGTTGCTGGCGGGCGCGACGGTCGTCGCGCTGGGCGGGCTCTTCTGGTCGATCACCAACGGCCTCCTGGGCCTCCCCGAGATGCAGATCGCCGGGAACGACTCGCAGGCCGGAAACCTGCACTGGTATCTCGATCGCTCGGGCGAGGTCCTCCCCCGTCCATGGGTCGTCTCCGTCCCGCTCTTTCTCTATCGCCTGGCGATGCTGGCGTGGGCGCTGTGGCTGGCGCAGGCCCTCCTGCGCTGGCTGAAGTGGGGTTGGGAATCCTTCACCCGGGGTGGGCTGTGGCGGCCGAGACTGAAGAAGAAGCCGTCGCCGCCGCCGCTCGCGCCCCCTTCCCCGTCCGCGCCCGGGGTCGCGGCCCCCTGACATGCGGACGCGTCGCGCCTTCTGTGCTCTCGTCGCGATCCTCCTGCTGGGTGTCCTGGGGCCCGCGGGGGACGGCCTCCTTGCCCTGCCCCCGGAGACCGACGACTGGATCCGGATCGAGACGGCCCACTTCACCATGTACAGCAACGCCTCCGAGAGGCGGACCGCCGACCTGGGGCGGAGGCTCGAGCGGTTCCGAGCCGTGCTGTCCCTCTTCTACAAGAAGTTCCGGATCGACCCGCCCGCCCCGACCTCGATTTACGTGTTCAAGCACGAGGCGTCCTTCAAGCCCTACCGGGCGCTCTACAACGACCGGTTCGTCGACTCGGCGGGAGTCTTCGTCGGCTGGCCCGACGGCTCCTTCATCGCGATGAACGGGGATCCGGGGACCGACCCGCTGGACATCATCTACCACGAGTACGTCCACCAGTTTCTCAACAACAACCTGCACGGCACACCTCCCTGGTTCAACGAAGGGCTCGCCGAGTGCTACAGCACCTTCCAGGCGGACGACAAGTCGGCCTCGATCGGCAGGACCCCCGCCGAGCACGTCCTGTTCCTGCGCGAGAACAACCTGCTCAGCCTGCGGCACCTGTTCGCGATCACCCACGACTCCCCCGACTACAACGAGGGGACGCGCCGGGGGGTTTTCTACGCGCAGTCCTGGGCGCTGGTGCATTACTTCCTGTGGGACAAGGCGGAACGGCGCTCGCAGCTCGGGGCCTTTCTCGACCGCCTCGCGAGCGGCCAGGACCCCGACCAGGCCTTCACGGCCAGCTTCGCGACGACCCACGAGAAGCTGGAGCAGGAGTTGCGGGCCCACGTGGGCGGAACGCGGTTCCTGTTCAACGCCGTCAAGTTCTCGGATCTTCACGTGGACACGTCCACGAAGGTCGCCCCGATGAAGCGGGAGGAGATCCTGGCCCGCCTGGGGGATCTCGTCGTCCACGTTCAGCCCGGGCGGCCCTGGGAGGCCGAGACGCACTACCGGGAGGCGCTGAAGTTCAATCCGGCCTGCGCATCCGCCATCACCGGGCTCGCGGTCCTGAGCGAGAAGGCCGAGCGCTACGACGAGGCCGTCGTCCAGTTCGAGAAGGCCCTGGCGATCGACCCGGACGATGGGATGACCTGCTTCCATTTTGGCGCCTGCCTGGCCCGGCGAAGCGCCCTGCGAGGGATGGACGGCGGGCGCGATGCGATCCCTCCCGACGTCGCCCGCGCCCGCGACCTGCTGGGGAAATCGATCCGGCTCCGCCCGGGGCTCGCCGAGGCCTACGTCGAATTCGGCAGGACGTATTTCGGGAACGGCGGCGACCTGGCGCCGGCGATCCGGCACCTCGAGACCGCCCGGCAGATGCTTCCCGCCCGAGCCGATGTTCTTGCCAGCCTGGCGATGCTCCACGCGCGCAACGGGGACCTGGCCAGGGCCCGCGATCTGGTCGAGAACGGCCTGGCGCGCATGAACGACCGGGAAGCGCTCGAGGCCGCGCGCCGCGCGCTTTCGGCCGAGGAGGCCTGGCGCGCCCGGACCTCGCCCCCGGCTGCGGACGAATCATCCTCCGGCGAAGGGACGGTCGACGACGCCGGCGTGATGCCTCAGGACCCGGCACCCCTGGACACGGTCATGCCGAAAGGGGCCCCCGTCGGCGTCTACAACCTCTGGGTCGAGAAGTACAACAAGGCGGTCGAGCGCGCCAATCTGCGGGACTACAAGGGAGCCATCGACATCCTGGAGGGCCTGTCCCGCGAGGTGACCGATCCCGGCCTGCTCGGGCAGGTCAAGACGCTTCTCCAGGCGCTGAAGCGGGACGCCGCCCGCCGGCCCCGGGGATGAGCGTGATCGGCCGGACGGCGTGTCCATGAACAAAGGGCGGCTGGAAGCGTTCAGCGACGGAGTGCTCGCGATCATCATCACCATCATGGTGCTGGAGCTGAGGGTGCCGCATGGGGCCGACGCGGCCGTCCTGCGTTCGCTGTTTTCGGGTTTTCTCAGCTACGTGCTGAGCTTCGTGTACCTCGGGATCTACTGGAACAACCACCATCACCTGCTGCAGGCCGTCCGGCTCGTCAACGGCCGCATCCTCTGGGCGAACATGCACCTGCTGTTCTGGCTGTCCCTCATTCCGATGGCCACGGGCTGGATGGGAGACAGCCGTTTCGCGGCGGTGCCCGTGGCGCTTTACGGTGTCGTGCTCCTGTTCGCCGCGCTGGCCTACTTCGTCCTGTGCCGCACCCTCATCGCGTACCACGGCCGGGAGTCCGTCCTGGCGAGCGCGGTCGGGAAGGATTTCAAGGGAACGATCTCCATGGTGTTCTACGCCGTCGCCGTCCCGCTGGCCTTCGTCAGCGCCTGGCTGGCGTGC
This sequence comes from Candidatus Polarisedimenticolia bacterium, assembly GCA_036001465.1. Lineage (NCBI taxonomy): Bacteria > Pseudomonadati > Acidobacteriota > Candidatus Polarisedimenticolia > Candidatus Polarisedimenticolia bacterium. The sequence continues at coordinate 49,808 of DASYUH010000048.1, read as the reverse complement.
GGGCTCTACGTGGTGGTCGCGATCATGTGGCTCGTTCCCGATCGCCGCATCGAGCGCGCCCTCGCCCAGCGGGACTAGGAACCCGGCCTAGAGGACGTCCTTCAGACGGTCTCGGGAGATGTTCGCACCGCACAGAACGATGACGACGCTCCTGCCGGCGAACCGCTCCTTCTCCTTGAGGAAGCCGGCGACCGCCACACCGGCGGCCCCCTCGATCAGGGTGTGGTGCCGGTCGATGACCAGGCGCATCGCGTCCCTGATTTCGGTTTCCGAGACGAGGACGTAGCGATCGACGAAGCGGCGGCAGAGATCGAGCGTGATCGCCCCCGGCTCGACCGCCCCGGCCGTGCCGTCGGAGAGGGTCGGCTTCGACTCCATCTCGAGGATCCGCCCGGCCGCGACCGAGTGGTGCATGACGGCGGAGTTCTCCGGCGAGCAGGCGATGACCTCGACGGGGGCGCCGCCCGACTTGAGATACCCCGCGATTCCGGAGATCAGCCCGCCGCCGCCGAGCGCCACGAACAAGGCATCGATGCGGTCCACCTGCCGGGCCAGCTCCGCGCCGATCGTCCCCTGCCCCGCCACGACCAGAGGATCGTTGTACGGCGAGACGTAGACCCTGGCGGTTTCCTGCGCGTGGCGGCGCGCGAACATCTCCGTGATCCCCGAGTCTGTGGCGTGCGTGCGCACCTCGGCGCCGTAGGCTCGGATGTTGGCCACCTTCGCCGGCGAGGCGTTCTCCGGGACGAAGATGACGCCGGGGCAGCCGAGGGCCTTCAGGCCGTACGCCACCGCCGCGCCGTGGTTGCCGGAGGAGGCGGTCACGATCCCCTCCGCCTTCTCGTCCGGCGTCAGGGACAGGAGCCGGTTCATCGCCCCCCGCAGCTTGAACGAGCCGGTGAGCTGGAGGTGCTCCATCTTCAGCAGGACGCGCGCCCCCGCGGCCTGGCCGAGCGCGGGGGACTCGTCGACCGGGGTCTCGCGCACGTACGGGCGGATCCGCGTTTCGGCCGCGGTGATTTCGGTCTTGAGGTCCATGGAGCGCGCCGCCTCCGGCCGGGAGGATTCAAAGTATCATGAAACACTGATGACGCCGTCCGCGCGCCGCAATCTCCTGACGTACATCGAGGATCTGCCGCGTTTCGGCGGCCGCGAAGCCTACCTCTGGAAGGACGGCGTCCGCTGGCGCCGCCGCACCTACGGCGAGCTGCACCGGCGCTCCCTCGCCTGCGCGGAGGCGCTCGGCGCCGCCGGGCTGAAGCCGGGAGACCCGGTCCTCATCCAGGGGCCCGACGGCGCCGACTGGGTGGAGGCGCTCTTCGGGACGCTTCATGCGGGAGGGATCGCCGTCCCCCTCGATCCCGATTCCCCCGGCGACCTGCGCGCCCGGATCGCGGCCAAGGCGGGCGCGCGCCTTCTCGTCGCCCCCGCGCAGCTCGCGCCACCGGACGGCGTCACGCGGATCGAAACAGGTTCGTGGGGGGCGCGGAGCGCCCCGGCTCCCGCGCGAGGAGCTCCGGCCCGTCCCGCGCCCGACCCCGGCCCCGACGACCGCGCCTTCGTGATGTTCACGTCCGGCACGACCGGCGATCCCCGGGGCGTGATCCTGACCCACGGGAACCTGGTCTCCGATTTCGCGCCGATCGAGCGTGGCTACCTCAAGTGGGCGCCACTCATCCGGCCGGTCGGAGCCCTGCGCTTCCTCTCCACCCTCCCCCTGTCGCACATGTTCGGCCAGGCGATGAACGTGTTCCTCGGCCTGAGCATGGGGCTCACCATCGTGCTGGTCCCCCCGCGACCCCTGGAGGTCATCGAGGCCTCGCGGCGCTTCTCCGCCTGGGGCCTGTTCACCGTGCCGCGGCTGCTCGACCTCCTGGGGGCCGAGGTGCGTCGCGCGCTCCACGCCGCCGGCAGGCTCGAAGCATGCGAGAGGCGCCAGCAGCGCGTGGCCGACTGGCCGTTCTATCTCCAGGCGCCGCTCCTCTGGCCGATCCAGCGGCTGCTCGGCTGGCGGCTCCGGATCATCGTCTCGGGGGGCGCCCGGCTCCCGGAGGAGGTGGACCTCTTCTGGCGGCGCAGCGGCTACCTGGTGGTGCAGGGGTACGGGCTGACCGAGACCGCCCCGATCATCTCGGTGTCGAGCCCGTTCGACCGGCGCGCCGGCAGCGTCGGCCGCCCGCTCGCGGTGCAGGAGGTGAAGCTCGGGCCCGAGGGGGAAATCCTGGTTCGCGGGCCGAACGTCACACCCGGCTACCTGGGAGAGGGGCGCGAGGCGGACGGTGAGGGCTGGCTCAAGACCGGCGACGTCGGCGCATTCGACGCGCGCGGGCGCCTGACGATCCGCGGTCGGCTGAAGGAGGTCATCGTCACCCCCGAAGGGGAGAACGTGCATCCAGGCGACGTCGAGGCGGCCTTCGCCGGCGCCCCGGGCGTGCGCGGCGTGTCCGTCCTGGGCCTGCCGCTCGCGCGCGGCGAGCGGGTCCACGCGGCGCTCCTGATGGAGCGCGGCGCCGACCCGCAGGCGGCGGTCACCGCGGCCAACGAGCGGCTCCTGCCGAAGCAGCGCGTCCGCGGCCACACCGTCTGGCCGGAGGACGATTTCCCGCGCACCGCCACCGGCAAGGTCCGCCGGGGTCTCATGCGCGATCGCATCGTCCTCCTCGAGCGCGACGGCGCCGCCGGGCCGGGCGGCACGGCGGCGGGGTTCTCGGCGGTGCGGCGCCTGCTCGCCTCCCTGGCGCGCGTCGCGCCCGAAACCCTGCGGGACGACACGCGCCTCGTCGAGGGGCTCGGCTTCGCCAGCCTCGACCTCGTGGAGCTGGCGGCCGCCTTCGAGGAGGAGTTCGGCGCACGTCTCCCCGAAGGACGCCTAGGAGAAGCCACCGTCCTCGATCTGGAGCGGCTGGCCGCCATGGCCGTCTCCGCCGGCGGCACGTCGCGGCCAGGCGTCGGCGCGCCCCCGCCGGCCCGCCTCCCGGGACCGGGCGGGGCGCCGGACGCCACTCCGGCCCCGACGGACCTCCTGGCCCTCGAGAGCCGGGGCTCCCTGAGGATGCCGCGCTGGACGCGCCTCCTGCCGGTGCGCCTCGCCCGTCGCGCGATCGAGGAATGCCTGATGATCCCGTTCATCCGCTTCTACGCGCGGCCGCGGATCGCCGGGCTCGAGCATCTGCGGGATGCGCGGCCGCCCTGCCTGTTCGTGGCAAACCACCGCAGCTACATGGATACCGGCCTCTTCAAGGCGACGCTCCCCCGGGCGCTCCGCGGCCGGATCGCCCCCGGCATGACGACGCGGTACCACCGCGTGTTCTACGGCGAAGCGGAGGGCGGGCCGGCCCGCCACATGAAGGAATGGACCCAGGTGCGCCTCGTGGAGTTCTTCTTCAACGCCTGGCCGCTGCCGGAGACGGCCGGCCTCCGCGCCAGTCTCGCGTACGCCGGCGAGCTCATGGACGAGGGCTTCTCGATCCTCATCTTTCCGGAGGGACGGCACGTTCCCGGGCCCGACATGGAGCCCTTCCGCAAGGGGATCGGCATCTTCGCCCGCGAGCTGCGCGCGCCCGTCGTGCCGGCGTTCATCGAGGGGACGGCCCAGGTCCTGCCCGACGGGCGCTACTGGCCGCGCTTCGGCAGGACCCGCCTGGTCATCGGTCCGCCGCTCGCGATCGATCCGGGCACCGATGCGGCCGTGGCCACGGCGCAGATCGAGGCCGCCGTCCGCCGGCTGCGTCCCGCTCCCTGATGGAAATCCCTCGAAAAAAAACTTGAAAAATTGGGCGCCGGACCTTGACTCTGCTAGTCTGCTTGGGTCAAGCGAAAAGTCGGCACGAGTGTCTCGTTTCCTCTTTCAGAAGGAGGGCCCATGAAAACGATGCAGACGGCATCTTTCCTGTTGCTCGTCATGGCCGGGGTCGCCCTGGCGTCCATGGCGTGCACGCAGGACCTCAAGTTCTCGAAGGCGGTTCCCAAGACGCCCGAGGAGCTCCTGGCCGAGCTCAAGACCCACCAGGAAAAGATCGACGCGGCGACCGATGCGACCATGAAGCGGATCGACGAGTTCAACCAGACGCGCAAGCCGGGCGAGCGGACGATCCATTTCAGCGAGATCTACGGGCAGGAATTCACCGACGCCCAGCGCGACGTCCTCAATCAGATGATCGCCCAGGAGAAGGACGTCTCCTACAAGTCCCTCCTCGAGCATATCGTCGCCGATCGGAACGAGCTCCAGGCGCTCCAGGAGAAGGTCATGCACCTCGAGCAGGCCCTGCCGGACAAGTTCGTCGTCGTCAAGAAGGGGGACCGGCACAAGGACCTGGCGATGAACTACCTGGTCAACGAGATGCAGCTGCCGCCCGAGAAGGCCAAGACGCTTCTCGCCGAGGCCGACCAGACCGACGAGCTGGTGCCCGGGAACAAGGTCTGGTTCGCCTACGACCCGAAGGATGACGCGTTCCGCACGTACATCACCCGGGGCGAGGCCAAGCAGCTGCCGCTGGCGCTGCGGCGCGCCAACCAGCGCAACCTGATCGGCGAGCGGGACACGGCGCGCTCCGAGAGGGACGTCGCGCAGGCCGAGGTGAGCAACCTCCAGCAGATCAAGGCGGGGCTGGAGACGGACATCTCGATGCTGCAGGCGAACAAGGCCTCCCTCGAGGACAGCGTCGCGCGCCTGTCGAGCGATCTCTCGTTCCGGCAGAACAGCCTGTTCTATCACGCCGCCAACGAGCGCTCGCTCAAGGATCAGGGCGTCCTCTCGCCCGTGCTGAAGCGCGTCAAGGACGTCAAGCCGCTCCAGTACGAGGCGTCGCTCGATCTGAGGTCGGGGACGACGATCAACCTCGAGCCCCGCCTGTTCGGGCTCGAGAGCATCGGCCGGGTGCGCCTGCTGCCGCCGATCTTCCAGGAAGGCCGGGACTTCACGGTCGAGACCTCGGAAGCGACCGGCACCGCCAAGGTCACCATCCTGGATCCCGAGCTGTTCAAGGGCAAGGAAGTCCTGGTCGCAGTCGGCGGCTAGACGCTTTTCGAGGAGCCCGTCCCGGGCACGGGGACGGGCGGCGTTCCGGACGCCGCGGGGCGTGCGAGGCCCCGCGCCTCCGGAGCCTGTCGGGCATCCTGGGCTATGATTGCCGGCTTCTGGAGGCCGCACCGTGACCCCGGGGCCGCGCGATTTCGTCAGAGCGCTCTGGCACAAGTACCGCGAAGATCACGTCGCGATCCTCGTTTCGAGCCTCGCCTACTACACCTTCTTCTCGTTCTTCCCCATCCTGCTCCTTCTGGCCTCGATCATCGGCTTCGTCTACGGCACGGGGGCGGAGTCCGTGCAGCTGCCTCGTCAGGTCCTGGACCTGTTCCCCTTCAGCTCGGAGTTCATGTCGGACGCCCTGGATCGAATCATCCACGCGCGTCACAGCCTGGGCTTCTTCGGGTCGGTCCTGCTGATCTGGAGCGCGACGGGGGCCTTCGACAATCTCCAGCAGATCCTGAACCGGATCCACCGCGCCCCCGCCATGCGGCCCCTGTGGCGGCGGCGACTGCTCGGGGTGCTTCTGGGGCTGATCCTGACGCTTTTCATCCCCCTGTCCATGGGGATCAGCGCCGTGAGATCCCTGCCCGCGCGCACCCTGGCCGGGATCGTCTTCAACTTCGTGCTCCTCCTGACCCTGTACCATTTCGGGCCATCGGTCAGGCGGCGCTACCGGCAGATCTGGCCCGGGGCCCTGGCCGGGGCCGTGCTGTGGGAGGTGTCGAAGGCGCTCTTCCGAATCTACGTCGGGTCCCTCTCGGCCCAGGACATGCCGTACGGGTCGGTCGGGTCCGTGATCGCGGTGCTGCTGTGGCTGTACGTCTCGGGGACCATCTTCGCGCTCGGCGCCGAGATCAACTTCGTCATCGACCACCGGCGAGAGCTCCTGCGGCGCGCCCCGGTGTAGCAGCCTGCCCGGGGATTCGGCCCGGGCCGCGCGTCCCGGCTCTCAGGCGGGGGCTGGCGTTTGGAGCCGGCCACGCAGCCAGACGCTGATGTCGGCGACCTCCTCCGGGCAGACCGCGTGCGCCATCGGGTAGGTCGTCCAGGTGACCGCGCAGCCGAGGGCGAGCAGGCGGTCGCGGGTCCCTTCGCCACGCTCCAGGGTGATCAGAGGATCGTCCGTGCCGTGCGCCTGGAACACCGAGAGCGGGCGCCCCCCCTCGCCCGCGCCGGGCTCCCGCGCGGCCCCACCCCGTGCGGCCCCTTCATCGGGCCCCGGCCAGATCGGAAGGTAGGTGGACAGCGCCACGACCCCGGCGAGCGGCTCAGGGTGGCGCAGGGCGACGTACAGCGCGATGGCGCCGCCCTGGGAAAACCCGGCCAGGACGATTCTCCGACTCTCGATCCCCCGCTCCCGCTCGCGCGCGACGAGCGCCCCGACCTGGTCGACCGACTCCTTGATCCCTTTCTCGTCCACGTCCCCCTCGAAGTCGAGACCCCTGATGTCGAACCATGCCGGCATGATGAGCCCCATGTTGACGCTCACGGGGCGGCGCGGAGCATGGGGAAGGATGAAGCGCACGCCGAGATCCTGCAGCCCCAGGGCCGGCACGATCGGCTCGAAGTCATGGCCGTCGGCTCCCAGGCCGTGCAGCCAGATGACCGCATTGGCGATCGGGGCGCCGGACGCGACCTCGACGCAGGGAAGGAATTCGCTCATGCCTACCGGATCGGCATGTAGACATGCGTGACCGGCTCGGCCTCCGGCGTGCTTCCCGGGTCGGCGGAGTACTGGTCCCATGTCGGGCCCGCCGTCTCCCGGCCGCAGGCGGCGGCGTAGGCGGCGAGCTTCTCGCAGGTCGCCGGGATGTCGAGGCGGCCCCCGCGGTGGATCGCCTGGAGCGCCGTGCCGGCGTAGGTCTGCTTGATCCGGACCGGCGAGGACGGCGGGACCTCGCGCTCCGGCGCCCGATCCACCGGGATCGCCGCGTCGAACTCATACTCCGTGTCGGACCACCTGGTGTTGATCGTGATCGGCGCGGCGCTCTGCTTCAGGCGCTGGGCGGTCAGGAAGCGCCCGATCTGCGCGTACGCCGAGCCGTTCGCCGCGGCGATCGCCTTGTCGTCCCAGGTGCTCGACGTCGAGACGTAGGCCACGGTCACCGGGGCCACCTCCACCGTCTCGATCTCGAGGGTCGAGAAGTCCGCCTTGGGGAGGCTCTCGGCGAGCTTCTTCAACCCCGCGAGCCCCTTCTCGAAGTCCGATCCGACCATCCTGTCGATCATGAGGCCGAAGTAGCGGCTGACCGGATTCATCCCGAGGTCGGTCTCGAACCCCCAGGTCACGCGGGTGCCGGTCCCCTCGGGGGTCAGGGTGAACTGGGCATCGGCTTTCCCTTCCGACCCGAAATCGAGGCGGGTCCTGACCAGCTCGTACGGACGGCTCTCGACGATCTCCTGGCTGCCCGAGCCGGCCTTCTTCGGATCCCCCGCCCAGGACATCTTCGCGCCGACTCCGGTGGCGGGGCCGTCGTACGTGTATTTCGCCTGGGGATCCAGCTCGAACCAGGGCGACCACTTGTTGAAACTCGCATACCCGTTCAAGAGAACGAACACGGTCGCCCGAGGGGCGTCGATCACCGCCGACCTCTCGGCGTGCACGCGGCGGGGCAGGAGCAGGCCGATCCCGCCCAGGACGGCGGCCAGCACGACCAGGACGATCAGCAGCTTCTTCAGGACCCTCATCGCGGCCCCTCCCCGATTCAGCGCGCCGCGGTGACCGGGACCACCACCGGTTCGAGATGTGCCTCTCTCGCCTTGCGGCCGAGCGCCGCGAGATCGCCCGAGACGAGGGCGTTCCACTCCCCTTCGAGCGCGTCCAGCTCGCGGACCTGATCGGTGAAGACCTCACGCATCCCCTTCGTCGGGGCCCCGGTCCCGTCCGCGGCGAACCCGAGAAGCGGACTGAGCCGGCTGTAGAGGCGGGCCCCCTTGGCGAGGATGTCGTACTCGACCTGGGCCTTCGGCTGATGGAGCTTCCCCTCCAGGGTGTCGCACCGGGTGATCAGGTCGGCGGCCGCCTTGGTCCAGTCGGAGGCGGGAGCGCTGCCATCCAGGGCCTCCGACTTGACCTTGAGCTGGTCCCGCACCGATCGGATTCGCGCCACGAGGCCGGCCAGCCGGGTCACCTGCTCCTGGACCTGGCGGGCGAACTTCACCTGCTCGGCGATTTCGCCGGCCGGGATCTTCAGGCGGGGATCGGGGAGGATCTCGATCGCCGCCGTCATCGTCTTGTCCCCCACGGTCAGACGGGCGGTGTAGACGTCCGGGACAGCCCGCGGCGCGGCCTCCGGATTCCCCTCGGTCTTCGCCTTCTTGATCCTCGTCGCCGGGCCGTACTCGAGGTCCCAGGCGATCCGCTGCACGCCCGTCTCGGTCGACAGGACCGGCTTCTCGTCGTCCCGGCCGCCGTCGGGATCGTCCTTCTCGTATTCCGGCTCGTCCTTCTTGCTGGAGAACGTGCGGACGACGGCGCCGCCGGCGTCGAGGATCTCCAGCTTCAGGTCCCCCTCCGCCTTCTTCTTCAGGTAGTAGCTGAGGACGGCGCCGTAGGGCGGGTTCTCCCCGACGTCCTCTCCGTCGAACGAGGACCGGGACTCCCACCTCGTCGAAGGCTGCGGCGGGAACAGGTGCGCCGGCCGCTCGGCGATCTCCTTCGACCAGTCGCGCAGGGGCGTCAGGTCGTCGAGAATCCACATCGATCGGCCGTGGGTCCCCACCACCAGATCGTTGTCCTTCACGACGAGGTCGTGCACGGCGACGGTCGGCAGGTTCAATCCGAGCGCCGTCCAGGTGCCTCCGTCGTCGCGCGAGAACGACACGCCCCGCTCGGTCCCGAGGTAGAGCTGCCCGCGGCGCTTCGGGTCCTCCCGCACGGCATGGAGATAGACGTCCTTGGGCAGCCCCGCCGCCAGGCTCTTCCAGGACTTGCCGTAGTCGGACGTCTTCCAGATGTACGGGCGCATGTCATCCAGCCGGTGGGCGTCCACCACGACGTACGCCGTGGCGGCGTCGTGCGGCGACGGCTCGATGACGCTGACCGTGCCCCACTCCGGAAGCCCCTTGATGGCCGGCGTGACGTTGGTCCAGTGCGCCCCGGCGTCGCGCGTCACGTGCACCAGCCCGTCGTCGCTCCCCGCCCAGATGAGCCCCTTCTCCTTCGGCGACTCGGCCACCGCGAAGATCGTGTCGTACCACTCGACGCCGGTGTTGTCCCCCGTGATCGGCCCGCCCGACCATTTCTGCTTCGACTTGTCGTTGCGCGTCAGGTCGGGGCTGATCGCCGTCCAGGACTGGCCGCCGTCGGTCGTCCTGAAGAGGACCTGGGACGCGTGGTACACGGTCTTCGGGTCGTGCGGCGAGATGTGGATCGGGGCGGTCCACTGGAAGCGGTAGCGGTTGTCTTCGGCGCCGTGGCCCGACCAGTTTTCCGGGTAGGCGGAGATGTTGCGCGTCATGCCGGTGCGGTGGTCGTATCGCGTGATGATCCCGAAGTACTCCCCCGCCCAGACGATGTTCGGGTCGGAGGGATCGTGCGCCGTGTACCCGGCCTCGCCCCCCCCGACGTCATGGCAGTCGCCGTTCCTGATGCCGCCGCCGTGCAGGCTGTTGCTCGGACAGGAGGCGGTGCCCAGGTCCTGCATCGCCCCCGAGACGCGGTACGGCACCGAGCTGTCGGCGGTCACGTGGTAGAACTGCCCGAGCGGCAGCGGCGGCGCGTACCAGGTCTCTCCGCCGTCCCAGGACAGGTCCACGCCCCCGTCGTTGCCGTTGATGATCCGCTTCGGGTTCTTCGGATCGATCCAGACATCGTGATGGTCGCCGTGGTGCGCCCCCCTCACCCTCTTGATCGTCCGGCCGCCGTCGATCGAGCGCAGCATGGGGACCTGCGGGAACCAGATGACGTCGGCGTTCGACGGATCGACCGTCATCGTCATGTAGTACCAGGGACGCTGCGTGACGGCATGGTGATCGGTCGCCAGCGACCACGAGTCGCCGCCGTCGTCCGAGCGGAACAGGCCGCCCTTCTCCGCTTCGATGAGCGCGTAGACCCTCCGCCCGTCGGAGGGGGCCACCGCCACCCCCACCTTCCCCCAGATCCCCTCCGGCAGGCCGTGCCCGGTCAACTGCTTCCACGTGTCCCCGCCGTCGCGCGACGTGTAGAGCCCGCTCCCGGGGCCGCCGCTGGTCATCTGCCATGGCCGGCGGCGCGCCTGCCAGAACCCGGCGAACAGGATGTTCGGGTTCGACACGTCGAAGCAGACGTCGGAGGCGCCCGTGTCCGCGTCCTTCTTGAGGACCTGCTGCCAGGTCTTGCCGCCGTCCTTCGTCCGGTAGACGCCGCGCTCGGGGTTCGGGCCGAACGCGTGCCCGAGGACCGCGGCGAAGGCGATGTCGGGATTGGACGGGTGGACGATCATCGTGCCGATCTGCCCCTCCTGCGTCCAGACGTGCGTCCAGGTCTTGCCGGCGTCCGTCGACTTGTAGATGCCGTTGCCGGCCGCGACGTTGCCGCGGATGTTGGCCTCCCCCGAGCCGACATAGACCACGCCCGGGTTGCTGGGCGCGACCGCAATCGACCCGATGGACGAGATCGGCTGATCGTCGAAGATCGGCTTCCAGGCGATGCCGCCGTCCTCCGATTTCCAGACTCCCCCCGAGGCGCTCGCCGCGTAGTAGACGAGCGGGTCGCCCGGGACGCCGGCGACCCGCGACACCCGGCCGCCCGCGGCGGGTCCGACGAGCCGGAACTTCATCCCTTTGAACTCCTCCGGGCCCTTGGACGGCTTGTCGGGCTCATCGGCCGCCAGGCCGAGAGCGGGGGCGGCGACGATCAGGACTGCCAGCAACACCATGATCAAACGAACGGACCGGCGGCAACGGGCCAGCATGGGCTCTCCTCACGGTTTGAAACGGCGCTGCATTCTACCGCTAAACGCCGGGGGATCGATATAATCGCCGCTCCCGGACGACATCTCATCCAGGAGCCCGCCCGGGCCTCCGGGCAGGCTCCCAGGGAGGCGGCCTCATGGCGGAGAACCGGTACGACGCGATCATCATCGGCGGCGGCCACAACGGGCTGGTCAGCGGGGCCTACTTCGCGCGATCGGGCGCCCGGACCGTCGTCCTCGAGGCCCGCCCCAAGACGGGCGGCGCCGCCGACACCAGCGCCCCCTTTCCCAATCATCCCGAGATCAAGGTCACGACCTACTCGTACGTCATGTCCCTGATGCCCCCCACCATCATCCGCGAGCTGCGGCTGAAGGACTTCGGGTACAAGGTCACGCCGTTCGGTCCCTATTACCAGGCCTATCCCGACGGGCGCGCCGTCAAGGTGTTCGTCAGCGACGCGGCCAGGAGCCACGCGTCGATCGCGCAGTTCTCGAAGAAGGACGCCGAGACGCTGCCGAAGTGGGAGGCGTGGCTGAAGGGGGTGGCGGACGTTCTCGGGCCGCTGCTCCTGCAGGTCCCTCCGCGGCTCGGCTCTCTGTCGCCGGGCGACCTCCTGGAGCAGGCGCAGACCGGCTGGAAGGTCCGCAAGCTCGGGGTCCGCGGCGTGGCCGACGTCACGCGCCTGTTCACCATGAGCGTCACCGACCTGGTGAACGACTGGTTCGAGTCGGACGCGGTCAAGGGGATGCTGACGGTGAACGGCATCATCGGCACCTGGGCCGGGCCGGACGAGCCGGGCACCGCCTACGTGATGCTGCACCACTCGATCGGCGACGTGGGGGACGGGCATCTCGGCTCCTGGGGCTTCCAGGAGGGAGGCATGGGGGCCGTGTCGGATTCGATCCGCAAATCGGCGGCGAGCTTCGGATGCGAAGTCCGGACGAACGCGCGCGCGGCGCGGATCCTCGTGAACGGGGGGCGCGTGGCCGGCGTGGCGCTCGAGAACGGCGACGAGCTGCATGCCCCGGTCGTCGTCAGCGCCATCCATCCGAAGATCGCCTTCCTGAAGCTCCTCGACCGCCGGGAGCTGCCCGCCGACTTCGTCCGCGACATCGAGTGCTGGAAGACGCGATCCGGCGTGGTCAAGATCAACGTGGCCCTCTCCGAGCTTCCCGACTTCAAGGCCGACCCCGGAACGAACCTCCAGGAGCACCACACCGGCGCGATCGAGCTCTGCTTCTCCTCGCGCTACGCCGAGCGCGCCTTCCAGGACGCGCACATGGAGCGCAAGGCATCGACCGCGCCGTTCGTGGACGGCACCATCCCGACGACGCTCGATCCGACCCTGGCGCCGAAGGGGATCCACGTCTTCTCGATGTTCACGCAGTGGGTGCCGGACGACTGGAACATGGCGCCCCACCGCCAGGAGCTGGAGGCCTACGCCGACCGCATCATCGACCAGTACACCGAGCTGGCCCCGAACTTCAGGCGGGCCGTCATCGACCGGCAGGTGATCGGCCCCTACGACATGGAGCAGGAGCTGGGCCTGATCGGAGGCAACATCTTCCACGGCGAGCTCTCGGCCGATCAGCTCTTCCACATGCGGCCGGCCCCCGGGTACGCCGACTACCGCACGCCGATCAAGGGGCTGTACCACGGCTCGTGCGCCACGCACGCGGGCGGCGGCGTGAACGGCATCCCCGGCTGGCAGGCGTTCCGCCAGGCGCGCCGGGACGGGGCCGTGGCGCGCCGGTAGAGCGGCCCGGGCGAGGGGCCGAGCATCCGGCCGGGCCGCGGCCCATGGCCCCGACCGGCTCCTACTCGACCCGCTGGATCGCCATCAGGGTGAGATCGTCCGACTTCGCGGCACCGGCGCGGAAGGCCTTCAGGTCCCGCAGGCAGACCGAGACGGTCTCTGCGGGCTTCCGCGCAGGGCCCTGCGCCAGAAGCGCCTTGAGACGCTCGATCCCGTACTCCTCGTCCGCCGCTCCCCGCGTCTCCGAGACCCCGTCGGTGTAGAGCAGGATGGCGTCGCCCGGCGCCAGGCGCAGCCGGGCCACCGCGAAGCGCGCGTCGCAGAACATGCCGATCGGCAGCCCGGTCGAGGCGATCGCCTCGACGGCCCCCTGTCGCGCCACCAGCGGAGGCACGTGCCCGGCGTTGCAGAGCTCCACCTCGCCCGATCGTGACGCGCGGCCGCAGACCAGCGTGGCGAAGTGGCTCGGCAGGGCGCTCTCGCAGAACAGCCTGCTGGCCCGGGCGACCAGCTCCTCGAGCGGCAGCCCCAGCGGCACGAGCGCCCGAAGCGTGGCGTGCAGGTGCGCCATCAGCATCGACGCCGCGACCCCTTTCCCCGAGACGTCGCCGATGGCGAAGTGCAGGCTCCCGTCCGGGGCGCCCAGCGCGTCGCAGTAGTCGCCGCCGACGGGACCCGGCCCCTCGTAGTGGCGGGCGATCTCGTACCCCGGAAGGCTCAGGCTCGGAGGCGGGAGCAGGCCGCGCATGACCCGGGCCGCCAGATCGAGATCCTGCTCGAGCGCGCGCTGTTCCGTGGGCGAGAGATGGTCGAGGCAGTACTCGAGGAGCGGGTCCGCCATCAGGCGGTCGGCCTCGATAGGGTCGTGGCAGGTCTCGCAGATCCCGTAGGTCCCTCTGTCCAGGCGCTCGAGGGCGGCGTCGACCTCGCGCAGCAGGGTCCGAAGCCGGTCCGCGTCGGGAGATTGCCCGGCGATGCCCTGCAGCCTGTCCCGCCGCTCCGCGAGCTGATCCCGTATCAGGGCCTCGACCGGGCTGGCCATCGTCCACCCCCCATGCTGCGCGAGCGACCAACATATAATGCCCCCCCGCCCCGCGGCAAGGGGCGCTGGATGAGGACCGGAGGAGACATGATGATGCGGGGGATGGTGCTTCTCGGTGCGGCGGTGTTCGTCCTGGGCGCTGTGCGGGTCGCGCGGGCCGCGCCGGCGGCGACTCCCGAGGCGCTGCGGAAACTGGCGGCCGAGTACTACGGCTGGCGCGATCAGAGCTATCCGGTGTCGAGCAGCTCGCAGGGGCTGCACACCTGGGACGACCGGCTGGCCGATTACTCCGCCCGGGCCGTGGCGTCCAGGAGAAAGCGCGTCGCCGACGTGCTCGCGCAGGTCCGGGCGATGCCGTCCGATTCATGGAGCAGGAACGATCGGATCGACTGGCTCCTGTTCAGGGCCCAGGTCGGGACGGTGGAGTTCATCGATCGCGTCCTGGATCCCGAGGCGGCCAACCCGCAGGTCTACGTCGGCGAGTGCAGCAACGCCATCTTCTCGCTGCTCAAGAAGGAGTACGCCCCGCCGCGCGCCCGGGCGCTGGCGGCCACGGCGCGGCTGCAGGCGATGCCCGCGCTCCTGGAGCAGGGGAAGGCGAACCTGACCCGCCCGGTGGCTCTCTACTCCCGTCTCGCCATCGAAGCGGCGCGCGCCATCGACCCGCTGTTCAAGGACAGCCTGATGACCCTCGCCCCGGACCTGAGCGCGGCCGAGAGAGACTCGCTGGTGAAGGCCAGGGACGCCGCCATTCAGGCCCTGCACGGCTTCGCCGACTGGCTCGAGACTCGCCTGCCTCAGATGCAGCCCTTCAAGCCGATGGGGATGGAGAACTACAACACGCTTCTGAAGACCGCCTACCTGCTGCCGATCGACGCGGGCCAGGTCGAGATGCTCGGCCAGGCGGAGCTGGCCCGCTACCGGGCCCTCGAGGCTCTGCTCAAGGATCCGGCGATGGCCAACCCGGATCCCTCCCGCAGCCGCGTCATCCCGAAGGACCAGGAGGAATTCCTGAAGGCGTACGAGAGCCGCCAGGACGAGATGATCCGCTTTCTCGGAGAGAACCGCCTCCTGACGCTCCCCCCCTATCTCGGGCGCTTCTCCATCCGGCAGCTGCCGGAGGCGTTCAAGCCGACGAGCCCGGGCGGCTTCATGAACCCCCCCGGGCTGTACGACTCCGACCCGAGCGGCTTCTACTTCATCCCGACGTACAGCCCGAAGAGCGCCAATTTCTACATCCGCGCCGCCATCGAGGACCCGCGCCCCATCCTGGGACACGAGGGAATCCCGGGCCATTTCCTGCAGATCTCGATCGCCAACCACCTGCAGGACGAGATCAGGCGCCAGCAGGGGGACGGGGTCTTCGTCGAGGGCTGGGCGCTGTACACGGAGGAGATGCTGATGCGGGCCGGGCTCTACCCGGACGGCTCCGCCGGCCAGGGACAAATCTTGAGGTTGTCGCGCTATCGCGCCGCCCGGATCGGCGTCGACGTCAACCTGCACACCGGCCGCTGGACGTTCGAGGAAGCGGTCAAGTACTTCATGGAGGCCGGCGGGCTGGACCGTGAGGCGGCCGAAGGAGAAGCGGCGGGCGCCGCCTCGGATCCGACGCAGAAGATCACCTACATGGTCGGCAAGTGGCAGATCATGCGCCTGCTCGGCCTGTATCGCGATCGCCGCGGCAAGGACTTCCGGCTGGGCGACTTCCACGACGACCTGCTCAAGAACGGGAGCCTGCCGCTGTCGATCGTCGAGTGGCTCCTCCTCGACGATCCCAAGACGCTCGATCGGGCGCTCGGGCCCGCGGGGGCCAGATGAGCGGCGATCCCGCCGCGTAGAACCTGGCCGGCTGGATCGCCTGCGGGCGCCGACGCGTTCTCTCTCAGCTCGAGAGTCCTATCCCCATCAGGTCGAGGATGCGCAGGAGGAGGCCCGGACGGCCCCCCGCGTCGACGCGGCGCAGCGCCTTCGTGACGGCCTTGACCGCCAGGGTGCGCAGCGGCTCGGGCGGGTACGGGAACGGGTGCTTGCGAACCAGGGCGAGATCGAGCAGGGTGCTTTTTCGCTCCAGCGCCATGTGGGCGAGGATCTGTCCGGCCAGGTGCGTGTTGCCGAGCCCGTGGCCGGTGTAGCCCAGGCCGTAGAGGACGCGCCCCCCCTCGGCGGCGCCGAAGAACGGCGTGAAGCGCGTCGTCGAGCAGATGGGCCCGCCCCAGGCGTAGGGGAACGGCAGGTCGCCGAGCTGCGGGAAGTGGCGGCGGAAGCTGTCGCGCAGCTCGGAGTAATGGCGCTCGGAGTGGTCGCAGCCCGCGTCGACGCGGTTCCCCGAGTAGTACGCCGCCTCGCTGGTCCCCCACAGGATCCGGTTGTCGGCAGTGAGGCGGTAGTACTTGAAGAAGGACCGTGTGTCGGTCACCCCCTGCCTCTGGCGCCAGCCGATCCGCGCCATCTGGTCCCCGCTCAGGGGCTCGCTCACCAGGATGTAGTCGTAGAGCGGGATGAAGCGGCTCAGGAGCCGTGGGAACAGGTGGTGCGTGTAGGCGTTGGTCGCCAGGATCAGGCGTCGCGCCAGAAGCTCCCCCTCGGCGCCGGGCGGGGGGGCGGACGAGGCCTGGGCGCGGGCCGCAGCCGCCTTCAATCGCGCGGCCGCGGCCTGCAGGCGCTCGGCCGCGACCCCGGTCGCTTCCATGCGGGCCGCGGGAGGTCCCCCGGCGCCGGGAACATGGACCGACCGCACCCGCATCCCGCCGTTCGACCGCTCGATGGCGGTCACGCGGGTCCGCTCGTGGAAGACGACGCCGGACCGGACCGCCTCGCGCTTGAGACCCTCCACCAGCTTCACCGGATCGAGAATGCAGGAATTCGGATTGAGCAGGGCCCCCTGGAAGCGGGCGCAGTTCAGCTCGGCGCGGGTCTCCGCGGCGTCGAGGAAGCGGAAGTGCGTCAGGCCGAGCTGCCGCGCCACCTCGGCCGACTCGCGCAGCTCCTCGACCTGCGACGGCAGCAGGGCGACGTGCAGCTGTCCCGTGCGCTCGAGGTCGCAGTCGATGCCGCGCTCTTCGAGGAACGTCAGCATCGAGCGGATGTTCTCGACCCCTAGGCCGGCCATCCGGACCGCCTCCCGCCGCCCGAAGTGGGCGATGGCCAGCTCGTGCGAGTGGTCGATCCCCTCGCCGAGCATCCCGGCGTTCCGGCCGCTGGCGCCGAACGCCGCGTCCCCCTGCTCCACGACCACGATGTCCTGCTCCGGGTCGAAGCGCTTGAGGAAGATCGCCGTCCACAGCCCGGTCAGGCCGGCTCCGATGATGGCGATGTCCGCCTCGCGCCGGCCGATCAGGGGAGGATCGGATTCCCGTTTCCGGCCGGCCAGCCAGAAGCAGGCCTGCTCGATGGGGCGGGAGTTTTCTCCGGCTGCCGGGCCCAAGGACGCCTCCTCCCCGCGCGCTTATGGACCGTGATCGAATCGGGCGGGACGCAGAGATTATCATCAACTTCGGCGGGCTGTGCAGGGTTCGGCGGAGGTCGACAACGTCTTCAACGGACCGTGCTTCATGGCGCAGATCTCCGGCGACGGCTCGAACCCTCCGTACGGCAGCAACCGGATCACCGGGAACGTGCACATCCTGGGCGCTCGTCAATCTGATCGCCAGCCCGCGGGGAAGCGGGCCGACCCCCTGGCATGCGCCTGGATGCCCTGGCATATGAAGCCTGCCGTGCGCGGCCCTTCCGGCAATCGGAGAAACATGAAAGTGTCCCGGGGAAAGACTGGATGCGATGATGCGGAAGATCCCTCAATGGCCGGCGTTTTCGCTCCGTGTGAGGGTCCAGCCAACGGCCCTGCCTGAGGATCGGGTCTCTTCCTCCACGTCAATCCGGTTTTCTCGCGATGGCAATCCTCCCCTCACGCGAGCACACTTGGTGGTCCTGTTGCCCGACGGCCGGAGGCGAGCATGAATGAGGCCCGTTCCACGTCGCTCGGTGATGGACCAGCGGCATTCGGATAGTGGTTGCTGATGCATTCGCCACTCGAGGCCGACGATATCGCTGCGCGGCTCTTCACAGGTGAACGCTCATGACCTCCGGCACCTACCGGTCCCCTTGGATGACCGACGACATCCTGATGTTCCGGCAGACGGCGCAGCGCTTCATCGAGACGGAATTCCTGCCTCGCCAGGACTGTTGGCGCGGGCAACGGGGCCCCGATCCCGGAGACTGGACGTCGGCCGGCGCGACCGGCATCCTGCTGCCCGACATCCCGGAGGAATACGGCGGAGGAGGAGGAACCTTCGCCCATCAGGCCGTCGTGTCGGAAGAGCTCGCTCGCGCGGTCGTCCAGTTCGGCGCCGGCGTCCAGAGCCTCGTGGCGCACTACATCCTCGCGTACGGAAGCGAGAAGCAGCGGCGCCGCTGGCTCCCCTCGATGGCGCGCGGCGAGCTGGTCGGCGCGATCGCGATGACCGAACCCGCCGCGGGCTCGGACCTCCAGGGCATCCAGACCACCGCGCGTCGCGACGGCGATCACTATGTCATCAACGGGTCGAAAACGTTCATCACCAACGGCCGGCTCGCCGGCCTCGTCTGCCTCGCCGCGAAGACCGACACGCGAGCGCCTGCCATGAAGGGCATCTCGCTCATCCTCGTCGAAACGAAGGATCTTTCCGGATACCGAGCGGGGCGACCGCTTGAAAAGGTCGGCATGCATGGGCAGGACACGTGCGAGCTCTTCTTCGACGACGTGCGCGTCCCGTGCGCGAACCTGCTCGGCTCCTCGGAAGGACGCGGGCTCTCCCAGATGCTGGAGCGGTTGTCGTATGAGCGGCTCACCGTCGCCGTGAGCGCAGTCGCCACCGCGGAACAGGCGGTCACACTCACGACTCGGCACGTGAAAGAGCGCATGGCATTCGGCAAGCCGCTGATCGAGCTTCAGAACACGCGCTTCAAGCTCGCCGAATGCAAAACGGAGGCGCACATCGGTCGCGTTTTCCTCGACCACTGCATCGAGCGGTTCATCTCCGGCGGGCTCGACGACATCACGACGGCCATGGCGAAATACTGGCTCACCGACCGCCAGTTCCGGATCGTCGACGAATGCGTGCAGCTGCACGGCGGCTACGGCTATATGACCGAATATCCCATAGCCCGCATGTGGGCCGACGCTCGCGTGCTGCGCATCTTCGCCGGGGCCAATGAAGTCATGAAGGAGATGATCGCGTGCTCGCTCTGAAAGGGCCCTGCCTGCATCACCTGATCGAAGCGCAGGTCAGGAGGACTCCCGGCCAGGCGGCCGTGATGTTCGAAGGGCAGGGGATGAGCTATCGGGAGCTCGACGATCGCGCCGACCGCGTCGCGCGCCACCTGAGGGGGCTGGGGGTCGGGCCCGAGGTGCTCGTCGCGCTCTACCTCAAGCGCTCGCTGGAGATGGTGGTGGGCATTCTGGGCATCTTGAAGGCCGGTGCAGCCTACGTGCCCCTGGATGCGGGGTATCCCAGGGAGCGGATCGCGTTCATGCTCGGGGACGCGAGCGTCGCGTGCACGCTGACGCAGCAAGACCTCGTCGCAAACCTCCCGATCGGCGCGCCGCCGGCGCTCTGCCTGGATTCCTTCGACTGGAGCGCCGCGGCGCCGCCGATACAGCCCGAGGCGCCGTGCCGGCCCGAAAATCTCGCCTACGTGATGTACACGAGCGGCTCCACAGGCCGCCCAAAGGGCGCATGCATCGAGCATCGCAACATCGTGAGTTACGTGCAGGGAGTTGCGGATCGGCTGCGATGTGAGCCCGGGATGAACCACGCGACGGTGTCGAGCATCGCAGCCGACCTCGGCAATACGGTGATCTTCCCGGCGCTTGCCACCGGTGGCTGCCTCCACGTCATCTCGCAGGACCGGGCCGAGAACCCGGCGATGCTGGCAGAGTACTTCCGGCGCGAGCGGATCGACGTTCTCAAGATCGTGCCGTCGCATCTCGCGGCACTCCAAACCGGCCGGGACCCGCGGGATGTCATGCCCCGCCGCCGGCTGATCCTCGGCGGCGAGGCCTCCCGCCTGGACTGGATCGAGCGGCTGCGCGCCCTTTCCCCTGAATGCGAGATCCACAACCACTACGGCCCCACGGAGACCACGGTCGGAGCGATGACCTATCGAGTGGGGGCGTTGCTCCCGCGGACCCTCTCGGGCACGCTCCCGTTGGGGACGCCCCTGCCGAACAGCAGCGCATGCATCCTCGATGAGGGCGGGAAGCCCGTCGCCGTCGGCGAGAAGGGTGAGCTGTACATCGGCGGACGCGGTGTGGCGCGCGGCTACCTGAACCGCCCCGATCTGACCTGCGAGAAATTCATCCCGGACCCATTCAGCCCGAACCCCGGCGCACGGCTCTATCGCACGGGCGACCTGGCGCGAACCCTGCGGGACGGCACCTTCGAGTTTTGCGGGCGGATCGACGATCAGGTCAAGGTGCACGGCTACCGGATCGAGCTCGGCGAGATCGAGGCGGCGATGCGGGAGCACCCCGGTGTGGCGGCGGCCGTCGTGCGGTTGCAGGAGGATGGGTCCGGCGGCAGCCAATTGGCCGCGTATGTCGTGCCGCGGCGGGCGAGGCAGGCGCTGTGGGGCTGTCAAGCGGTGCACGTCCTGCCGGATGGCTCGCCGGTGGCCCACCTCAACAGGAACGAGACGGATTACCTCTACGGCGAAATCTTCGATCGCCAGGCCTATCTCCGGCACGGCATCGCGCTGCGCGACGGGGACTGCGTCGTGGATGCGGGCGCCAACATCGGCCTGTTCACGATCTTTGCCAGCCGCCTGGCCAGAAACCTCCGGATCATCTCCCTCGAGCCCAACCCATCGGCATTCGCGTGTCTCGAAGTCAATGCCGAGGCGTGGGGGACCGCCGTCACGTGTCTCCCTGTGGGCGTGTCGAGCGAGAACAAGACCGCCGATCTGACGTTCTTCGAGGGAATGTCGCTCCTGTCGGGGTTTTACGCCGATGCGGCGAAGGAGCGCGCGGTCGTCAAGCAGTACGTGCTCAACCAGCAGTCCGTCCCGGCGATCCGCGAGTGGCTGGCCTCTGAACTCGATGACCTG
Source organism: Candidatus Polarisedimenticolia bacterium (assembly GCA_036001465.1). Taxonomy (NCBI): domain Bacteria; kingdom Pseudomonadati; phylum Acidobacteriota; class Candidatus Polarisedimenticolia; species Candidatus Polarisedimenticolia bacterium. Next base: position 29,009 of record DASYUH010000048.1, on the reverse strand, counting down.
ATCGACGAGCGGCTCCGCGCCCGAAGCGTCCCGGCGGTGCTGCGCACCCTGTCCAGCGTCATCGCCGAACAGGGCCTCGAAGGCATCGACCTCCTGAAGATCAACGTTGAAAAGAGCGAGCTCGATGTCTTGAGAGGACTCGAGCCCCGTGACTGGCCCAGGATCCGCCAGATGGTGATCGAAGTGGATGATCGCGAGAACCTGGGGCCGATCAGGGCACTGCTGGAGCAGCGCGGGTTCGAGGCTCTCGTCGAGCAGGACCCGCTGCTCCGAGACACGGCCCTGTGCTACGTGTACGCGATTCGGCCGTCACCCGGGGGTGCGCGGCTCATACGGGAACCGCCTCCCGGCGCGCACGTCCGCGCCCTGCCGCCGCCCGACGGCCAGGTCCTGACGCCCGCGACGCTGCGCAAGCACATCAAGGAGCGATTGCCGCAACCTATGATCCCTGCGTCGTTCGTCCTGATGGACAAGCTCCCCCTGACGGCGAACGGCAAGGTCGATCGACAAGCCCTTCCGATTCCCTCCCGCGAAAACGCCCGGGCCTTCCACGGCATGGCCCGGCCCCTCACCGAGACCGAGCAGACGCTCGTCGCCATCTGGAGGGAATTGCTCCAGGTGGAGAACATCGCCCCCACAGACGACTTCTTCGACCTCGGCGGGCATTCCTTGCTGGCCATCAAGGCCGTGTCACGCATTCGCGACGTGTTCGGACTGGAGCTGCAGACCCGCACGCTGTTCGAGAACCCGACGATCAACGACCTGTCGAGGATCCTGACGGAACGCAAGAGCGAGGTCCTCCCGTTCGTGCGCCCGGCGGAGGCGCCCGGTCGGCCGCCGCGCGCGGTCGTGCCGCTCCAGCCGCGCGGGACGCGCACGCCGGTGTTCGCCGTGCCGGGACACAACGGCGACATCCTCTGCTACCGGGTGCTGGCTCTCAACCTCGGGCACGACCAGCCGTTCTTCGGGCTCGAGCCTCCGGGCCTCGATGGCCGGAGCGCGCCGCTGATCCGGATTGAGGCTCTCGCGACCTACTTTGCGGACCAGATCGGCGCATTCCGGCCGCACGGCCCGCTCATCATCGCCGGCTTCTGCGCCGGCGGCACGGTCGCCTTCGAGCTGGGACGACGGCTCCTGCAGGCGGGTCGAACCATCCAATTCATCGCGCTTTTGGCAAGCCCTTATCCCACGTGGTACCGCTACTCGAGCCAGGTACCCTTCTACCTCCGCCAGCGGTGCGAACGTGTCAGCAAGCACGCCCGCGCGCTGTGGTCCCGGCCGGCAGGGGACCGCCTCCGCTACGCGACCGAGCGGCTCGATCAGGTTCGGGCGCGACGTGCTGCGGCATCGGTCGCTGCGCTCGACCCGCTGCTGGCGCGTCGTGCCAGGGTCGAGCGCGCCACCCTCGCCGCAGTGCGCCGCTACACACCGCGTCACTTTACAGGTCGCATCGCCCTGGTCGCGCCGAGCCGGGAATGGCTGCCCTCCGCCGCGCGGCTCTGGCGCTCATCGGCGGAGCGCACCACCGAGTACTTCGGCCCGCGCGGCTGTCTGGGCGACACCATGCTCGGCGACTACGCGCCCCAGGTCGCCCGGTTGCTCAGGCGGTGTCGCGAAGAGCACGAGGAAGGATCGGACGCGTCGGACTCCCTTCCGAGCGACCGGTTTCTGTCCATGAGCCTGACCCGCTGAACGAAAAACGGAGCGGCTTCGCGTCTTCTCCTGAGGCAGGAAGGGAAAGAGAACTTGGCGGAGGCGGCGGGAGTCGAACCCACGCCTCCTCAAAATGCCAACTGGCTGGTGGCGCACGACTTTCGTCGGAACTCGCTGGAAACTCGTTGCCTTGTTGTCAATTCGTTGTGCTCTGGAGTGCTTCTTGGAGCCATTGTGGAGACGGCTTGGGAGCGCCCACCCCTGCCGAGCCAATCGCCAGAGATCGCCTCGGGCTCAACCAGCGAGCACTTTGGAGGCGAAGTCTGTGCATTTGACCCGTTCTTCCTCGACGACATCGGCCTACCCGGCTGGTCGATTGCCGGGGCTGGACTTGGTCCAGTGAGAGCTCGTTCGCAACACTACAACCCCAGCGGGCGGAGAAGACTTCGCGCTCGTTGGTCCCACGAAGCACTCCTGAATGCGGATTCCCGACCGGCCTGCCCCAGGCGCTTTCTGAGCGAGTGGTCCGTGATCAGCAGCGCGAGAACGGCGCACAGAGATTCGAGATCGCCCTCCCGGAAGAGCAGGCCCGTTTCATCCGCCCGGAGCTCCTCGCGAATGGCCGGGAGATCGGGGGCGACGCACGCGAGTCCGGCCGCCGCATACTCGACGAGTTTCATCGGGTGACCGTAGAAGTTCGATCCCGGCAGCAGCCCAACGTCCCATGCGCTCAGCACCATCGGAATCTCTTCCGGGGCGACCGAACCGAGTGCGATCACGCGATCGTCAACTCCTCTCTCTAGAGCCAGCGCCAGGGCCCGCGCGTAGGTGGGGCCGTCGCCGACGAACATCCCACGGACTGGATAGTGATGCCGCAGCCTGGCTACGGCCTCGACGAGCAGCTCGGCGCGGTGCCACGATTGGAAGGAGCCGGAAAAGCCCAGGATGATCTCGTCGTCACGGAATCCAAAGCGGCTGCGGGCCTCCTGGCGCACGCCGGGGTGCCGAGAACGTTTGAATGCATCGACATCCACACCGTTGGGCACCACCCACACCTTGTCCTCCGGGATCCCTTCGGCCACGAGCGCCCCGCGGGCGGCCGATGACACCGCGACGACGACCCGGGCGAATTGAGCCTGGCGCCTCAGGGTGGCGGCCGCGAGGCCGGGGAGACCCGATCCGAGAGTTCGTTCTTCGCTGCTGGGAGAGCAGTCGTCCAGGATGAGCGGCGTGCCGGTTCTTGGGGAGAGAAAGCAGTTGGATGAGGCGAACCCGACCTGGGTTTCAATCACCAGATCGGCGTGGTGTTCATGAGCCGCACGCACGACCCGTAGGCCGTGCAGGTGACCGTGCGCGATGCGGCCAAGGTCGCGCAGTATCAGGGCCGGCTTCCGGGGCAGAAGACGGTTCAGGACGCGCCGGTAGCCGGCGACCATGAGCTCCGATCCGATTCCCTCAACGGCCTGGACGACTCGTACTTCGTGGCCGGCACGTTGAAGGGCGGCTACCAGATTGCGCGCGCGCACGAGATCGCCGCGACCTCCGGAGAGACTTTCACCCCTGACCGGCAAGCTCCAGGTTATTTTCAGTGCCGGCAAGCTTGCACCACCTCATTCCAGACGGAAAGTGTCTTCTCGACGGACTCATGCAGCGAAAACCGCGTCACGGCTCGCCCCGCCGCCGCCCCCATCTCCCGGGAGCGCGAGGGGTTGAGCAGGATCTCGAGAATGGCGTCTGCCAGAGGGCCCGGTGCACCCTGTGGCACCAGAAGACCCGTACGACCATGTTCGATGATCTCTGGAATGCCTCCAACTCGGCTGGCCACGGCCGGCCGTCGGGCCGCTGCGGCCTCCAGGAGGAACGTTGGCAGGGCGTCCATGTGAGAGGGGAGAACCGCCACATCGCAGGCGGCGAGGAGTTCAGGCACATCCTGTCGAGACCCGAGGAAGCGCACGGCTTCGCCGAGTTCGGCCGCCTGTCGCCGAAGGGCAGTTTCCTGGTTGCCGCTGCCGGCGACCAGCAGAAACGTACAGGGAACCCTCGACCGGATCAAGGGCAAGGCCTGGAACATCACTTCATGCCCCTTCCCCTCGCGCAGGACGGAAGCCATCAGAAGAAGCCTCTCGTCCGAGCCGAACCCCAGAGCCTTACGGATCGCCGCGCATTGAGAAGACAGTCCTGTGCGTCGGTAGCGCATCACGTCGATCCCGTTGTAAAGAACTCGAACCGATGCTCGTGAGATTCCCGCCAGCCTGGCCCATGCGTCGGCGGCCTCCCGAGAGACAGCGATGAGCGCATCGGCGCGTCGGGCGGCTGCCAGCGCGGCCCGAGCCCTTAGCCGCTGCCGCCAGTTCGCGCGGGGCTCCTCGAGCACGTGACGGGTGAGGATCAGAGGGGTATTCACGAGGGGCCGAGCCGCCGCGGCCAGGATCGAGGCATCCTGGCCGTGAGCATGAACGAGGTCGAACCGTCGAGATCTTAAGAGCTTCAAGTACCGAACGAAAGCCGACGGGTCGGCGAGCCGCCGGGCTCCGAGATCCACGCGCGGAATGCCTGCCTCCCGCAGCAGTTCCGCTGGACTACCGTCCCCTCGATTCGTGACGGTGCATACGGTCGCGCCGACGCCGCGTGCCAGCAGGGCTCCGACCAGCGTGACGGTCACGTGCTCCGCCCCTCCGTCGGCCAACGAGCTCATGAGGATCAGAGGCCGCATCTTAGAAGGTGAGGAAGATTCCTGCCTTTGCAAGAATCGTGTGGTAATTCCGGTCCGGCAGGTTTGACGTCGCGCGTTTATAGGAATCCTCGATGCGAATGCCCCAGTTCTTTCCCACTTCCACACGGAGGGTGAGCGTCGCGTCCTCGATCGTGTCCTCTCGAGCGAAATTGTCGCTGCCCACCGGGGCATCCTGATAACTGCGTGTTCGAACCATATACCGACCGAACAGCCTGATACGCTTCGATGGCTCTGCTTCGATCGCAATCGACCGACCCTCGCCATCGCGGCTGTACTGCGGATCATCCGCAACCTTCCACTCCCGATCGTAGGAAGCGCGAAGCCCCAGTTGCCGTGCAATGGGAAACCGAAGCGTGGCCGACGCGACTCGAACCTCCGCGTTCTGGCCCAACTGAGCCGAATCGAAGGTCCATTCTTCCCGGCCGTAACGCGTCTCCATCCACACTTTCGTGGACTCGCCAAGACGCGCCTTGAGCTGGACTCTCTCGAGCTCGAAGAAGTCTTCACCCGCCTCTTCAACATAGACTTTTGTCGGGGAACGCTCATACTCGGCAGCGATGCGCGTCGCAGGACTCTTCAACATCAACCCGAGCAGGCCCCACCGCTCGCCAGAAATGTCGGCCTCCCCCGTGTAGAGGCTCCCGCGAGCACCGAAGTACATGCCCGTGTGGCGGGTCCCCAGATCGCCGTTCAGATAAAGAGTCGAGATCGACGCGGCGACCGTCGGCTGTCCGTTGGTGTTGGGCATGGCGAACACGTTGCTGTGATAACCGATCATCGTTCCAAGCTCGAACGACCACCTTTTCGGGCGCCCTCCACTCTCGGCCGCCAGCGACGGTAGCGTCCCCATCAACACCAGGATCGCGAACCAGCTCAGACGGACTCGCATGCCCCCTCCGCGCACCTCCCCGGGCCCCAGGACAAACTCCTCTGGATTGAAGTCGTGCAAACGATGTGCCCTGCGCGCGAAGCGACATTCACGATTCCCTTGACCCGGGAACCCTTGCGGACAGTATCCCGAAGAGCACAAGGCCAGGGGGAGCCGTCTGTTCAGAAGACATGGATGTCATCCGGATTACGGACTTGAATTCCGTTCCCGTATTCCGAACGACTCGGATCGGTTCCAACTGAACCCCACGGTGGTAGGGGTGAGCGGTCGGGCAGGCGAAAGTCCCTTCCGACATTGAGCTGCGCCAAGCCAGGTCTCAGGATCGAATTCCGAGCCGACCGTGGCCCGGCATTTGCAAAATCAGTCCGCAGTTCCTGCAAAGGGTGTGCTCGATTCCGCATCACGCGGCGAGGTGTCGGTGATGAGGAACTGACGGAGCAGGGAGGAGACTCCGATGTCCCACACCGGTGCCTTGGTATCGGCTCAACTTCACAAAAGCAGATGGATACTCTACCGATCTCACGCCGAGAGCAAAGCGGACCCCATGAAGTCTGTCGCAAAGAGACAGGTCGATGTCGTGGTATCGGTCCTTCTCTTCGCGCTGCTCTCGCCTCTCCTGCTTGTGGCCGCGCTGGGCATCTGGCTCACCAGCCCGGGACCGGTCATCTTCGTCCAGAGAAGGCTCGGCTACGCGCGTCGGATCTTCTCCATGTACAAATTGCGCACGATGCGGGTAGGGGCGGAGAAGCTCGAAACGATGCTGGCGGCTGGGCGGCCGGCGCGGACCTTTTTCAAGGTTGAAGACGACCCGAGGGTCACGGGACTCGGACGATGGCTCCGAAAGTACAGTGTCGATGAGCTGCCGCAGCTCTATAACGTGCTGCGAGGAGACATGAGCCTCGTGGGGCCGCGCCCTCTCCTGATCAGCGAGGTCAAGCACTTTCCGTTTGCTCGGTACGGGCGTCGCTTCACCGTGCGCCCAGGCATGACCGGCTTGTGGCAAGTCAGTGGACGCAATGACTGCAGCGATCGAGATCGGCTGAACTATGACCTCGCTTATGTCCACGAATGGAGCTTCTGGTTCGACCTGCAGATCCTTCTGAGAACCGTGCCGGTGGTGCTCCGAGCCAGAGGAGCGTACTAGACGGCCGTCGGGGATTCCGCAACGTCAGGATTCTCGGGTCCGATGGATGGGGGGTGGGACCGATGAACGATACCGACAGAATTATTCGTGCACTGGTCAAGAGATGGTGGATTCCGATCCTCGTCATCGCCCTGGCTCTTGGCTCTACGGTAATTCTCACGATGCGACAAAGACGAATCTATGAATCCAGTAATCTGATGGTTCTGAAACCACGCAGCGGACTGTCTTCCTCCGCCGACATCAACCGAAGCCTGGAGACCCTGGAGCGTCGCAGCGTCCCGGCAACCTTCGCGCGGCTCGCCTCAACCCAGGAGATCCGACAATCGGCTGCCCGCGCGCTGGGGATCAGTGCAGAGGAACTCCGCGACTTTGCCATCGAGGGTCAGGTGGTCCCCAACCGGAACATGATCCAGGTGCAGGTCCGGGGGCCGGACCCGCTTCAGGCGGCGACTGTCGCCAACAATGTTGCCCGTCTCACCCGCGCCGAAGCGGAGAGGCTTTACCGTATTTTCGAGCTCGAGGTTGTGGAGGAAGCCACGCCGGCCGAGAGTGCGGTCTATCCGAATCCGCTGAGGAACTACGTTGCTTCAGGAGTCCTCAGCTGTTTCCTGGGTATCCTTTCAGCGCTCCTCGTCGAAAAGATCGGCACGCTTCGGAGAGAGTGACTGTGCGCGGCCACGCGTCGTCGGGGGGGCCCCTGGAATTCCCGCGCGGAGGCCTCGGAATCATCGGGACGCTCGGCATCGTCCTTCTGACGGTTCTCATCGGTTATCTCGCCACACTCGACGCGCTGCTGCTCGAGGTCCATTTTTCGCCGACGGGGACGAATTTGTTGGCGCTCGCGATTCTTGTCGCGCTCGGCGTCACGGTGCTCAAATACCCCAGGCTCGCGCTGATTTCGCTCGTCGTTTTCATCTTCCTGAATCTATCCCAGCTCCTCGTTCGCTTTCACTCTTTGCCTTCGGTTCTCCAGTTTGCGATCCTCCCGGTGGCGGCGACGGCGTGGATTCACCGCGACCCGAGGATCGGGATGGCTCGTCTTGGGAACTCATTGACGGTTTCACTCTTTGGCTACACTCTCATCGTCTTCTTTTCGACGATCAGGGCCAGCGACCAGCTCCTGGCCGACCAGCGCTGCCTGATGCTCTCCAAAGCTCTGGCGCTGCATTGCCTGGTGGTCTTGCTGGCAAGAGACCGGAGGGAGCTGAAATGGGCACTGTGGGCTGTTTTCGGCGCTGCGGCTCTACTGGCCGGCCTTGGAGTGTGGCAGGTCTTGACCGGGCAGTACGGTTGGGAATGGGGCGGGTTGGCTCGAGTCAAGTATGCCCAGATCTACGATACGACCTTCGAGCCTCGAGTTGCCGGGCCCCTTGGTGATCCAAACTTCTTTGCGCAAATTCTCCTCCTTGCACTGCCGCTGGGTCTGTTCGCTTCCCCGCGCAAGGCGGGACGGCTCAAGCGGGTCGTCATCTGCGCTTCCGCAATGCTCATCGGCGCCGGAATTATCTTTTCGTATTCGCGCGGAGGGGCGCTTTCCCTCGGCGTCGTCTTGGTGTTGTGGGTGGCGCTGCACAGGCATGACTGGAGCAAGCTGATCCTTGGGATCGCGGTGTTGCTCGTCCTTCTGCTCCTCGTGCCGGGAGGCTTCAAACGTCGCATGACCACCATTCCCCAGATCCTGCCCGGAAGCGGAGGTGTGCTGCATCCCGACAGCTCATTCGAAAATAGGAAGCTTCTCGCAAGGGCGGGCTGGCGTCTCTTTGAGACGCATTTCATTCTGGGCGTGGGTGCAGGCAATTTTACGACTCATTTCGACAAGTTCGCGGATGAGGTGGGTTCCGCGGCCCGTGACTATGACGATCCGGCCCAACTTCATTACCCGCACAACCTGTATCTCGAGATCGGAACCGAGACCGGAGTTCCAGGGTTGATGGCGTTCTCAATCGTCCTCGCCGCCACTTTCTTTCAGCTCTCCGGAGCCCGCAAAAGGCTGTTGAAGGCAGGGGATCAGGAGACCGCGGACCTTGCCCGGGCCATGCAGGTCTCGTGCGTCGGCTTTCTGGTCTCGAGCATTTTTCTCCACCTGCAGTATCCCAGGTATTTCTGGCTGATCCTGGCCCTGGTGGCGGCGCTATCGAATGTCGCGCAAGAGAAGGATGCTCGCGAATGAACGCTTCTGCTCTGACGAACCGCGCTCTCGACGCCAAGGCCGCCCCACAAATACGCTCGCCGATCGCCATCTTTCTTTCCAGGTTCCCTTTGATCACGGAGACGTTCATCCTCAGGGAGATGATCGAGCTGGAGCGGCAAGGTCAGCCGGTCCGTTTGATCCCGCTCTTGAGGGAACGGGCCGTAGTGGTTCATGACGAGGCCCGACCCTGGATCGAACGGGCCGAGTACACACCCTTCCTGTCCCGGCAGATCATCGCCTCGAACTTGCGGCTGCTCCGACGTCGACCGCTGCGCTATTTTTCACTTATCGCCCACATCTTGCTGGGTTGCTCGAAAAGCGCCAACCTCTTCTTCGGAGCCCTGGGCATTTTCCCGAAATCTGTCCATCTGGCGGAGAGGCTCGCTGAGGAGGGCGTGAGCCATCTGCACGCGCACTACGCCACACATCCGGCCCTGGCCGTGAAGATCGTCTCCGACATCACCGGGCTGCCCTACAGCTTCACAACCCATGCCCACGACATCTTCGTTCATCGGGCCATGTTGAAGGAAAAGATCCGGGGCGCTTCGTTCGTGAGAGTCATCTCCCGTTTCAATCAAGACTTCCTGCGCCGTCTGGACCCCTCGATCCCTCGCGAGAAACTTCCGCTGGTCCGAGTCGGCATCCCCGCGGATCAATTTGAGCCAGCGTATACACCCCCGTCGCATCCTCAGCCACGCATTCTCTGCGTCGCGGCCCTCAAGCCCTACAAGGGGTTGAGCGTTCTGATCGAGACCTGCAGGAGACTGAAGGCCGAGGGATGGGACTTCGTCTGCGACATCGTGGGCGATGGGCCGTTGAAATCCGCCATCCAGGAACAAATCGCATGCTGCCGCCTGAAGGACCGCGTGTACTTGCGCGGTTCTCTTCCGCAAACTGAGGTCGCGAAGCTCATGGCGACCTGTACGGTTTTCGTCTTGCCGAGTGTCGTCGCGGCGGACGGTCAGATGGAGGGCATACCGGTGGCCCTGATGGAGGCCATGGCGTGCCGGCGTCCCGTGATCACCTCCCGGCTGTCAGGGATACCGGAGCTTGTGGAAGACGGGATGACGGGCGTCCTGGTGGAGCCGGCCGATGTTCAAGGCCTCGTCGGTGCCCTCAAAAGGGTCTGCGGGGATCCGCGGCTCGCGCGGCGGCTGGGCGAAGCAGGTCGGAGAAGGGTGGTCATGCGGCACAGCCTGGAGCGATCGGTCGGGAGCCTGCTCGACTTGATGGACCGATATCGATCGCCCATCCGGTCCGAGGCGAAAGAACGGCTCCGGCATCTGGACTCTCCAGGCATCCGTGGCACTCGTCTCGGGCTCCGCTGGGAACAATGCCGGAGGGATTCCTGGATCGCCGGAATTCTCGTGTCGGACGCGGGCCAGGTGCGTGAGGTGGTGATCAAGCATCATAGAACCCGCGAAAATCAGTCGCGCGCCGCCTCTGTCCGTGCCAGGCGTGAGTATGAAATCCTCTCACGACTGCAGCATCAGATCTCCGGCAAGCTGGGAGTTCCGCGTGTGCTGCACCTGGACCAAAGAGAAGCGACACTGGTGATGGAGACATGTGACGGCATTCCCCTGACCAGGCTTCTCACAGATCTCCGGAAAAACTGGGACGCAGGGCTCGCCGAACCCTCTCTCAGGCTCTGCGGAGAATGGCTGAACAGCCTCCAGCGGCATAACCCGGCTGGCGGTGATCCCTTCGACCGGATCCAGGTCCTGATGGACAGATCCCTCGAGCACCTGTCAGTCTGCAGAAGGACCTTGGGTCTCTCCATCACGGCGGAGGACATCCGACGTGAGTTCGAGACTCACTCCGGTCGTCTCTCCAGCCCCTCCCTCGTGCCTTGCGGCGTCCACGGGGACTTCTGGCCCGGCAACATTTTCGTCGGGAAGAACCAGGTGAACGTCATCGACTTCGAGGGCTATTCCGAAGGCCTTCCGTTCGAGGACGTGGCGTGCCTCCTGGTACACCTCGAGCTGTTTTTCAGCTACCCGTTCTCGAGGAGACGAGTTCCGACTCTGGCCGGCGCGTTCCTGACAGGATATCTCGATGGGGCGCGCGCCGATCCGGCGGCCCTTCACCTGGGGCGGATGGTGAAAGGCCTGGAGCTGCTCGCCAACATGCGTTTCCGAGAGTCGTCGAACCGGATGTTGCGCGTCTGGCAGGTTGCCTATCTGGATAAGGCTCTCCAGGGGAAAGGCAGATGGTGAACCGCGCCTCTGGCGAAGCCGCGATCCGGACGTTCCGGGGAGTCCTGTGGTCCTTCACCGCGATGGCGGGAAGCAGGCTCGTTTCGCTGCTCTCGATGGTGGTCCTCGCGCGGTTCCTCTCTCCCCACGAGTTCGGGATGATGGCTTTCGCTCTTGTCTTCTTCATATACCTGGACGCCATCGGGGATCTTGGAACGGGTACGGCATTGATCTACTGGCCGGACCGGAGACACGATGCAGCTCAGATCACCTTCTTGTTGAATCTTCTGGCCGGCGCGGTTTGGTTCGGTCTGTCGATCTCGCTGGCACCTCTCGTCGCTGCGTTCTTCCATCAGCCAGGTGGCACCAGCGTTCTGCGGGTCCTGTCGGTCAGTTTCCTGATTCGGTCCGTGGGCAACACCCACGACGCCTTGTCCCGCAAGGATCTTGGTTTCAAGGCTCGGATCCTCCCTGAGATGTCCCTCACGGTGACAAAGGCCCTCGTGGCCATCCTCCTGGCCCTACAAGGCTTCGGAGTTTGGAGCCTCGTGGCGGGACACCTGGCGGGGTTGACGATATGGACGGTGGGGATGTGGAGGATCACGTCGTGGAGGCCGCGATGGGGCGTTCCGATTGATCTGATCCGACCCATGCTGCGGTACGGCCGGCCCATCGTCTGGATCAACGTGGTGTCCAGCATCCTTCATCATATCGACCTGATGATGGTCGGAAGGATGTTGGGGACATCGACGCTTGGGTTTTACCACGTGGCCAACAAGATCGTCGAGACGACCATTCACCTGCAGAATTGGGCCGTGACTCAGGTGACGTTCCCCGCTCTATCGAAGGTGCGGGATGAGAATGGAGTCGCCCGGAGCTACATCCGGTTCCTGCAGTTCGTCTCCCTCACCACGATTCCGGCCGCGACGGGACTCATCGTCCTTGCCGACGCCCTCGTGCGCGTGCTTTTCGGCACGGCATGGACCCCCGCGGTCTCAATCGTGCAAGGCCTTGCGGTCTACGCTGCTTCGAGATCCCTCGGGACCCAAGGCGGCGACGTTCTCAAGGCCGTCGGGAAGCCGTCGTTAGTGGCTTGGCTGGGGGCTCTCCGCGGCATCGTTCTCCTGCCTGTGCTCTACATGGCGGCCAGGGTGAGCGGGCCGATGGTCGCGTGGTCGATGGCGGCGGTGACGATGCCGTCCGCCGCACTGAGCCTCGGATACGCCTGCGCTCGCGTGGGCCTCAAACTACGGCAGGTCTTGCGCGCTCTGGCGCCGTCGGTCTCGGCCTCGGCTGTCATGGGAGCGGCCCTGCTGGTTTTCGAAAGAATGGCAGGACCCGTGGACAGTGTCGGAGGGTTGGCTGGCACAATCCTGCTCGGCCTAACGATCTATCTTGCGGTGCTGCGAACAGTCGCCCCGGGCTTGTGCCGTCACGCGTGGAGTCTCCTGCTTTCTTCATCACCGAGGCGCATCCACCTCGCGGCTCACTCTCTGTCGAGGAACGCACCATGAGAAAAGAGGTCCTTGCTTGATTCTGGTCGAGTTGATCTTCCTCTCGAGTCTGGGCCTGCTGTTCTACATCTATTTCGGTTATCCCCTGATGCTCATGCTGATCGGCATCCTTGCACCGTGGCCCGTACGAAAAGGCTCTCGATTCCCTTCAGTGAGCGTGGTCATCGCTGCCTACAATGAAGAAGAAATCATCGAGCGAAAGCTGCGCAACACTCTCGAGCTGACCTATCCAAGGAATCGGCTCGAAATCGTGATCGCGTCCGATGGATCGACCGATCGGACCGTGAGCATTGCACGGAGGTACGCCTCCCAGGGGATCCGCGTTCTCGACCTCCCGCGTCGAGGCAAGGCCGAGGCCCTCAACGATGGTGTCTTGGCCGCGACGGGGGAAGTCATCGTCTTCACGGACGCGAACTCGATGCTGGAGACGGAGAGCCTGCGCGCCCTGGTCGAGGATCTTGGCGATCCCGAGGTCGGAGGAGTCTGCGGAAACCAGAGGTATCGGCCTGCAGACAGCGACGATGTGACAGGGCGGGAGGAAAGCCTCTACTGGCAGTACGACAAGGCCGTCAAAGGTCTCGAGAGTCGAACGGGGAGCATTATCGCGGCCGATGGCTCACTCTATGCCATCAGGAGGAGCCTCTATGTTCCAATCGACGATCCCGTTGTCGCGGATGACATGGCGATCTCGACGAGGGTCGTGCTCAACGGTCATCGACTCGTTTACGAAGCCCGGGCGGTTACGTATGAAGATGCTCCAGCCCGCGGACGGCAGGAGTTTCTCAGAAAGGTGCGCATCACCAACCACAGCGTGCGTGCGCTTCTGGGCCTGGGAAGAGATCTCTGGCTGTCCGGTTTTTACTCAATCAAACTGCTGTCGCACAAGCTCCTGCGCCACCTGGCTCCGTTCTGGCTGATCGTCCTGTTCTCCTCGAACGTCCTGTTGCTGGGGACCCATCCGGTTTGTGTCAGCACATGGGGATGCCAGGTTCTGTTTTATGTTCTGGCCTTCCTTGGCTGGAGGCTGAGAGAGACCCAGCCGGGCAGGTCGCGATTGTTGTCCGTCCCCTACTTCTTCTGCTTCGTGAATGCCGCGGCACTCCTCGGAGTGTTGTCTGTGCTCATCGGCCGGAGCGTCATGGCCTGGGAGCCCAGAGGCGGGATACCGGCGGCCGGTGATCCACCGACCCCAGTCCGGCAGCGCATGCATCGCGCGGGGTGAGTGTGTTTCACACGGGCGGCGCCGCCTGACAGGTGGCAGCGCCGATCTCAGCCCGGCGGCGGAACGTGGGCGCGCGGCTCAGGGCGGGAGCGGTGCTGGGGCGCCACGACGCGCATCGTCGCTCCGCAGGGGCAACGCAGCGGGTCCACCTCGAACACCTTCGCGATCAGGCGCGCCCACCGACGGCGCCGCTCGCGCTGCGACGGGGTCGACCAGGCCGCCGTCTCCGCGTCCGGTGAGGGCGGTGGCTGCCCGGCCGTTGCGGACTCCCGGTCCAGAAACGCCCACAAGGTGCGCTCGACCTCGGCGCGCCAGAACCCGTAGCGCTCGAAAAAGCGCTCGTCGTAGACCTGCTTGAAGGTCTCCTGGTGCCTCTCGGCCAACCGGTACAGCGGAGATTCGCGCGCGCGACGCGGGCGGTACGCGGCCGGACCGTCGCAGGCGGCCTTGACCGTGCCCGCCGTGGCGCATGCCGCGGCTCGCGCCCCGCAACGCCGCTACCCGATGCCTTGCATCATCTTCGAACCTCCCGAGACTGCGTCATCGCCGGCCCAGGCCGTGCACCGGCGGACACCCGACCAGGGAGGATGCATCGAGATGTGACACGACCGGGGATCTCCCGAAATGCCGGAATACGAGCCTTCAGGCAATGGAACCGTAGCCTGACCCGTCATGAAGAGGCCCGCTCGTGAGGGCCTGCCCGGCTGGATCTCGTGGAGTCGGTGGAGGCGGCGGGAGTCGAACCCGCGCCTCCCGGAAATGCTAACTGGTTGATGGCGCGTGACTTTCGTCGTAAGCGTCAGGAAACTCGTTGCCTTGTAGTCAATTCGTTGTGCTCTGGAGTGCTCTGCTGTGCTCTGGAGTGCTCCCCTGTCTTGGAGATATTGTGGAGACGGAGTCGCCAACGCCATCGTCACACCATCGTCGGTCGGAAGATTGACCGACATCAGCGCGGTGTCCGTCCTGTCGGTCGTTCTCATAGGTCACCAGCCCGCGGCGGGCGGCGGCCGCTATGCTTCCGATGCAGCGGCCTGCGCTTGCCATCGTTCGGCGTTCACGCCGGCCACCAGGAGCCACAGAGTCAGCGCTGCCTCTCCGATCCCGGATAACATGTAGGGGGACAGAGATTGAGCGAACGGCGGCGACAGAAAGGTTAGCCAACCCAGACCGGCCAGCGCCATTCCAGCGCCCAGGATTCGAGGCAGGAAGCTGGATTTCCAAATGAGGTGGCCGATCAGGAGGCAATAGAATCCGAAGAATACAATACTGATGCCGAAGCACTGACTGTACAATTTGAGAAGCACGAGCGCCAGCGCATACACCTGTTCCACAGCGAACACGCTCAAGTACTGTGCGCCTCCCAGGACAACGAAGGGAGCGACTTGAAAGAGGGAAGCAACAGTCAGAAGAGCGCACCCCACGAGGCTGAACAACGCAGCGAGAAAAGAGACCGTCCTGTTCACCGGCCTGAACAACTCGTAGAACAAGGCCGTGACGGCGACATAGGCCGCGATCGCGACCAGGTTTCCGGCGAACCCCAGCCGGTATAGGCCCTCGTGCGCGAGCATGTTGGTCGCTGTCGCCGCGGCGTTGCCAGGTACGACACACCTGGCGTTGGCGTAGAAACCGGGCGCAAGAGCACAGTTCATCAAGTAACAGGCACCTGCAATCCTGGCCATGAGTCGCGGTGATGTCTCCCTGGTCCCGGCCACCATTACGGCTGCGTTCATACAGGTTCTCCTCGTGTTGATCCCACTTTCCCATTATTGATACGCTCAGCCTATACAGGTCGGAAGGCGATCCACATGACGCGACGTATCAATAACCTGACCCCAGGTTGCAGGGAGAAGGTGAAAGTGCCTGATCCAACGGTAGCCGCCGGGTACCCCAGAGACCTCTTGGATTTCGCCGTCTCGCGAGGCGCTGATCGTCGGATGCTGATCGAACGATCGAACACCCGTCCTGAGGATCTCACAGACAAAGACAACCGTATTCCCCTCGCAAAGTACATCGCCCTGCTGGAAGCGGGTATCGAATCGTGCAACGAACCAGCTCTCTCGCTGCTTTTTGGCGAAGCGGTCCGGATACAGGACATCTCGATCGTCGGGCTGATGGGTGGGGTCATGGACAGCATCGAGTCGGGGCGCCTTCAGACGAACCGCTACGCGCGCCTGGCGCTCGATGCTGACAACGGCGGCCACGCGGAACCCACTGAACTCGTCCGTGACAATGGTGGCGTCTGGGTGAGACTCACAGGCAACGTCTACGTCGAGCATCCTCTACTTACGGAATCAGGTTTCGCGCGTTGCGTCTGCGCCACCCGGTCGAGGTTGGCCTCTATCGCTGATATGCCGAAGGTGCCTTTTCCTACGGCAATCCGCTTTACCCACCCGGAGCCGACCTACCGCGCAGAGTACAATCGCATCTTCGGTGTTCCGCTGTTCTTCGAGAGCGACATGAACGCCCTCCTGATCGATGAAGCATTCCTGACCATGAAGCTGCCGCGCCCGAACCCATATCTTGCGGAGATACTGCGCGCCCATGCTGAGGGCCTGCTCAAGAAACTGGAAAGCTCGAAGTCGATACGCGGCCGCGTCGAAGAGCTGTTGATCCCCATCCTGCATACCGGTGAAGCGAGCGTGGACAGGATCGCGGGACAGCTCGCGCTCAGCCGTCAGACGCTCTTTCGCAAGGCTGAAAGCGGAGGGCGTGACCTTCGAAGCGGTGTTGGACACGCTGCGCCACAAGCTGGCACTCCACTACTTGATGGCACAGAAGATTTCAGTCAACGAGACAGCCTATCTGCTGGGCTTCTCCGAACCGGCCGCGTTCTCGCGCGCATCCAAGCGTTGGACCGGAACGAGCCCGCGTATGTATGTCATGCGGTCGTGAACCTCGTATGAGCCGGCTTTTCCTCTACTACCCCAGTCGGCGGCAGCTGGGCGTCGCGCGGTCGGCACCTCGGTCCGGTACCCCCGGCACGTAAGAGGGCGCGCCTCTCACGGCAGGGCGCGCAGGCACACCCGGTCCAGTGTCAGCGTCTCCGACTTGTTGTCACTCCCTTGAATGCTGTCCTGCACCCTCAGACAAACTACTGGGTTGTTGATCGTGCCTGCGCTAGCAATCTGCGCCTGGTTGTCGTCGCCCGTCTTCGACACGGTGAGAAGCGTCGGGCCGATTCCATCGCTGTTAGTACAGGCGGACCCCGCGGCCTTCGTGGTCAGGCTGAAGTTGAAATTATCGGACGGCGTGCCGGCGACCGTCTTGAAGCCCTCGACCCACAGGTCATACGCTTTTCCAGTCGGGACGTTGTCGAACTTCCACACCTTGATCATCTTCCGCTGGCTTCCCGAGGTTTGCTCCTTCAAAACTTCGTAGGTCGCAGTCGAGGAGCAGCTCAGGCTCGAGTACGTGCCGGACACGATGCTGCCGGTCGTCATCGCAATCTGCTGATTGATGTTGGTGAAGGCGCAATCGGGAACGCCGTCGCCATCGACATCAGCGAACCCCTCGCTCACAGGCCCGCAATTGATCGTGCCCTCGTAGACCCCTCCTCCCACAGTCGAGGCGTAAATCGTGTGGTACGGGGAAATGGCCGAAAAGTAGAGCCGGCCCGACTTCAGATTCGACAGGCCGTTATTGTCGAGCAGGCTCCATGTTAGCCCCTGATCTACGCTCTTATAGATGCCGGCCTGGAGTCCCGGAGCGTCGACCGCATAAAAGAAACTTCCGGCATACGCATAGGCGATGCTCGGGTTTGTCGGATGCACCGCGATTCCGGTGACCCGTGGTTGGATAAGACTTCGGGTAAAGCTCCACACGTTTGGAGCGCTGCAGCCGAGACACCCGCGGTACAGGCCACCGCCTTGCCGCCCGGCACACTCCGGCGTATCAGGCACTCCCCAGCCGCAACGATATGCGAACCAGGTCCCGACGAGCACGATCGGCCGGTTACTGCCGTCCTTGCCGGCCGGGGTGATCCATGTGATCGGCTCACGATCCATTTCGGCGCTGCTGATCTTGGTCCAATTGACGCCCCTGTCAGCGGAGACCCAGACGCCGGTCTCTCCGGAAGGCGGCGTGTCTCCGAGGTTGTATCCAGCGCCCGCATAAAGCCGGTCGTCTCCATCGATGGCGAGCCGCATGATCTTCCAGCCGGCTGGAATCGCGGCCTGACCGGAAGAATCCTTCCAGTTCGACCCCGAGTACGTGTTGTTCCATGTGCTTCCATCCAGCCTAAACACCCCCTTACTGCCGACAGCCGCGAACAGCGTGCCATCCGAATGCCGCACCAGGCTCACGTTGCCGCCCCGGAGATCGGTTCCTCCAGGATCGGGTGCCTGCACGCCAACCTTCGCCCACGTCCATCGATTGGTGGTCGGATCGAGGTGTCCGTCGATGACCCCACCGTCAGGCAATGTGTTGATGTCATCGCCGTTGAACACACCGAAATAGGCGTGGTTCGGATCGACCGGATCGAGGATCATCGAGGTAACCGCGTCTCCACCCACCGGCCAGACAAATTTGCCTTCAAGCACGAAGTGGACGCCACCGTCGAAGCTGACATTTAGATAGTTATCACTGTCTCCGTAATAGACTCTTTGCGGATTCGCGGCATCGGTCACGACCGGGTAGGTGAATACCCAATTCGTGTCACCGCGGGATTTCCAGCCCTCATACGGAGGCGTCGACGACACCGTCAGATCGTTGCTGATTTCAGTCCAGCGATTTCCTCCGTCCTCGGTCAACAGGATTCCGCCGGTAGACAACGTCTGGCTTCCCGCGTTTCCCTTTCCATTCGTTCCGCCGTTCCCGATGGCCAGGGATTCGACGCCATAGCTGATGCCGTTGATGGCGTAGGAGGTGACTCCATCTTTCAACTGACGGGGCGATTCATTGTAGGGAAGTCCCGCCTCGGCGTATCGAGGGCAATCCACGAAGCAGTTGTCCGCGTCTTCCGCCAGCTCGCAAATGTTGTTCCCGCAACAGGATGAGCTGCCGCTGATAGCACAGTCGGCGGCGCAGGTGGAAGCCACGCTGAAGTCAGGACAGACACCGCCGGCAGCATGGTGCTCCCACCTTCCGCCACAGACCCCGTCGCCGCAAACGGGCGCCGTTCCCCGCCCGTCGAGAACGTTATCATGGTAAAGACTGCGCGTGACGCGCCGCCATGTCGCTCCCGCATCCGTCGTCTTCCAGATGCCGCTCGTCCCAGTCTCGTTGTCGTCGGCGAAGCCGCCTGGCGCCGTGCCGACATAGAGCGTGTTGACATCGGCCGGATCGACCACGATGAGATCGTAGTTCGCGAAGGTCGGCGTCGCTCCTGCTCCCACGACATCGGGAAGGGAATCGATGGGTTGGATCGAAACTTCATCCATCCAGGTCTTCCCATCGTCGAAAAAAGTGTACATTTCAAGGGCGACCTGGGCGACATCGTCAGGAACGTAAAGGATGGATTGATACTTCCGCCATTCCGAATGGACTACGACACTGGCGATTGGATCGATGTAATCACCGACAAGCGCAGGGAACCGGATTCCAGCCCCAGCAGCGTTCTGCATGTGGGCCCTGACATAGAGCGTCACTCCTTGACCGCTCGGTGCTCGCATCCATACGGAGATCTTGTGCAGCTTGTTCCGGTTCTGGACCGCGATAGGGATCGTCTTCGAGACTCCGCGCGAGCTCGTGTCACCCAGGTCGATGGGCTCCATTTTGATCGCGCACCCGGTCCTGGGAAGATTTTCCGGAGCGTCGCAGACCCTGGTGACCGTGCGAGAGTCCCCGAGATAGCTCCAGCCTTCGGCGGGACCACTGCCTCCGAGGAACTCGAACTGTCCTTCGTCATGGCCGAGTCCATTGACCAGCAGGTTCGGTCCATCGGTACCGTTCGCTGCTGTCCAGGAATCTCCCCAGGTAGAGCTTTTGTAGACTCCCCCATGCCACATTGTAGGATCCTTCCATCCTGACCCGCCGGCGTTCGGGGTGGCCAGAGTCATGTAGACGACGCCGCTCGCGTGGACGGTCATGCGTTGACAAGAGTCGTGTGGCAATCCTGCGGGAATTCCGCCTGGTCCTCCGATTTTGGTCCAGGACGCGGCGGAGTCGGTGGTTTTGTAGATGCCGGCCGGGGTACAGGCGAGAAGCTGTGTTCTGTCGCTGGGGCGTATGACGAGCGAACCAACCGAGACATTGCAATTGTTTGGGTCGATACAAGACGCCGTGGCGCCTGCGAAGCCATCGGTGGTTTTCCAAAGGCGACTCGTGCCAGTCGTGTATCCATTACCAGCGGCGTAGACGATGTTGGGATCGGTCGGATCGACCACGATTACGGTGGGGTCACCGTCACCAGGCATGAGGGCGCGTCGCGTCCAGGTCGCGCCCGCGTCCGCGCTGCGATAAAAATGCGGAGGCGAGGCCGTGTAGACGATCTGAGCGTTCGGATTGAGTCCATTGACCGGGGCGAACGCGATGGACCAGATACGGTAGTTGGTCACGGTGTCCGGACTCGCGATCGCATTATTGACTGCCTTCCACGTCAGGCCGCCATCGGTCGTGCGAAAGAGTCCCCCCACATCCGACCCGAGAATGATGATGTTCGGGTTGACAGGACTGATCGCCGCGCCGAAAATAGCAGCGCCCGTTCCCCCGCGTCCGATGCTCTTCCATGCAACTTGATCGCCTGAAGAGACCCGGGTCAAGGACGCTGTCAGCAAAAGGCCCATGAGAGGAATAGCGAGGTATGCGCGTTTCGGAGACCAATCCGGTCGGATCATGGACGTGGTTCCTCCAGTCAGCGATTCTGGTTTTACTTTTGCTTAGTACTCGATTCCACAAATACGATGACGTATATATCTAGCGTTTCCTACTGTCAATGGTCGACGATCGTCCCGGTCCACACCCCCGTTCATGCCAGCTGGCTCAACCAAGTCGAGATCTACTTCTCGGTCGTGCAGCGCAAGGTGCTCACGCCGAATGACCTTCCTTCGCTGGCGAAGCTGCGGGGTCGCCTGCTTCGATTCCACCACCACTACGAGCGGGTGGCACGGCCCTTCCAGTGGAAGTTTACCCGCACGGACCTCGCTGCGCTCCTGACCAAACTCGAGCATCATCGTCGTCAACTCACCGAGGCTGCATGATCAGACCAGAATACGTCACCGAACTTTCGGGCCGGAGTACTTCGAAATGCTCGTCGCTAGCCAACCGACGAACCGAAATCACGGAGCCGGACAATGCGTCGTCCCGTCGTCCGGCGGGACGCTCATCCTATTCTCCTGATACTTCGAGGACGCGACGATGTCAACTTCAAATTTCCTCGTCCATTTTTTTGGAGTGATCGTAGTTGCCTGTTAATTAACTTGTTGCCTTGTGGGTAATGTCCAAGTGGACAGGGGCTTCTCGGAACGGATTCAAACGGGAGGCCGCGCGTTGGACGCGCTTGCCCTTGACTTGCCCGTTCCTGCTCTTCTCGCTCTTCAAAGTCGCAGAGAAGCTTCCTCGGTCAAAGCCGGTCTCAATCAAGTGCTGATGGGAGCAGTTAGGCGTGTGGTGGAGGCGGCGGGAGTCGAACCCGCGTCCGGAAGAGATCAGCGCGGGACGTCTACGCGCGTGACCACCTCGGCTACCCTCGCGGCCCTAGAATTCCCAGCGCGCGCCGATCCCGGCTTCTCCGTGGTCGCCGACGATCGGGCCGACGCTGGCCGGCCGGAGACGGGGCCGGCCCCCCTCCAGATAGAGACCGTGCGCGTCGGCGACGACGTTGCTGGTCCAGAAGCCGATCCCGAGACCGAGCAGGGTGCTGTAGGCGAAGTGCTGCTGCTCGTTGACGCGGCCGAAGGCCACGACGACCGGCGCCCCGTACGCGAACCCCTTGCCAATCCATTTGAAGGTGCGCGCCACGCGGCCGTCCTCAGGCTTGAACTGGAGGTATTGCCGCGACAGGATCCCGGCGATCGAGGCGGCGGTGGCGGTGTGACCGGAGACGCCGTGCCCGATCCCCCGGAACGGGTGAAAACGGCCCCCTTCGTTCGGGCGGTCCTCGCTCAGGACCCACTGCCCGGTGACGGTGAGAATGCCGGTCAGGAGCGCCGATTCCCCCAGCATGACCCCGGTCTGCTTGGTGCCATAGCTGCGAAACGCCGAGCCACCCAGGTACATCAGCACCGCGACGGCCGGCACGATGCCGCGGCCGCCGAGCTGCTGCGCCCCCTTGAAGAAGTGGGAGCGATCGGGCGAATCGTCCTCCGCGACGTCGTTCTGAATGCGGCGTTTCTGGGTGGCCAGGACGAACGACGCCATCAGGACGCTGGAGCCCCACAGCCGGTCCTTCACCTCGGGATGGAACAGTCGGCCCCAGAAATACCTCTGGGTCAGTTTGAGCTCCCGGCCGTCGATCACGAAGGGCCGGGAATAGCGCTCGAAATAGGACGGCAGATCGGAGGCCGGGTCCGTGCCTGCGTCGGCGACCGGCGCCGAATCCTCCGCCCCGACCTCGGCCGCGCGGGGGGCATCGGCCAGCGCCGGGGACACTGCGGAGGCGGTGACTGCAATCAGGGTGAACCCCGCGACGATCTCCGCGAGGCGCTTCGGTCTTTGCATTCCTGGACCTCTGCTCCAGGCCGGATGGCGGGCTGCAGAGGTTGAAGGGGCCGCACCATGCGGCTTGGATCAGGCCTCGGCCGGTCGCACCGGTGTCATTAAATGTAGCGCCGCACCGGCCCCCAGGCCACGTCCGGCGGGGGGTTCGACGAAATGAGGGCTGCATGGACGCCGCAGCGGGCGCGTCATGTGGGGAATCTGGACACCGGTTGATTCACGTCGCGCCGCAAGGTGATAATCGCGCCTTCGCTCCAGCCCCGTGGAGGACTCATGGACACGATGGAAAAGTACCGCCCCTACGTGAACACCCACTTCCTCAAGAAGGTCCAGCCGATCGTCATCGACCGGGCCCTCGGGGCGAAGGTCTGGGATGAAAGCGGGCGGCAGTTCGTCGATCTGTTCTCCGGGATCTCGGTGGTCAACGCGGGGCACGGCCGCCCGGAGATCGTCGAGGCCGCCAAGACCTCGATGCCGCGGCTGGTGCACTGCAATTCCTACCTCTACCACAACCGGCCGACGGCCGACCTCGCCGAGGCCCCAACTCGCCCGCCGCTGCGGCCATGAGTCCTGAGTTGATCTTCCTCACCGTCCTGTACCAGACCGGCTTTCATTCGTCGGGGGTCTCCGCCCGGGATCTCGACGGCGATGGCCATGTCGATCTCGTTCTGACCAACGACAATTACATCGGTCCCTATTACGGGTAGGTGGTGTCGCTCCTCGGCCGCGGCGAGGGCACCTTTTCCCTCCCACAGGGCTCGCCCGCCGGACCGGGTCCTGCCTCCACTACCCGCCGGCAGAGCCGAAGTTGACGGGATAGGCCTTACGGGACCTGCAATCTCCCCGCTTGGATTTCCTATAGGCTTCTTCTATCGGATCCGGGAATTGGGGGTCCTCGCGCGGGCGCGGTGGGAGCCCAGCGGAGGGCGGAATTTCTTGCTGGTTTTCTCATGAGATGGCGGCATCTTTCCGGAAGAGTATCCGACTCCTCGGACTCCCCGGCCGCCGCCGGGGTTGGGGACGGGGGATTGCATCATTGCGAATCTTTGGCTCCCTGACCGCGGCGTCCGTGCTGGCGCTCCTCGCCTCCGCCAGTCTTCCCGCCCGCTCTGCCGGCGGACGCCCAGAAACGCTTCCTGGGGACGATGAACGCGTCGAGTTTCAGACCGACTCGGCGGATAGGGATTCCATTCGTGAGGAGCCTGAGGAAGCAATGGAAGGCCTGCTGGAGGTGCGGCGAGACGCCCACGCCAGCCAAGCGATCCTGTCGCTGCGCGGCGTCGGACCGGCCCGCCTTTGGCAGGTCGGACCCTACCGCAGCGTGCAGGTCAACGTGGACGGATCAGGAAACAACATCCTCGGCGACGCAGCCAACGAGCCTTCCTTGGCCATCAGCCCCATCGACCCCAATCGAATCGTGGTGGGATGGCGCCAGTTCGACAGCGTCTTCTCGGATTTTCGCGAAGCGGGGGTCGCCCACAGCGTGGACGGAGGGCGGTCTTGGTCCTCGGAGGAGGTGATCCAGGATGGGGTTTTTCACAGCGATCCGGTTCTCCAGTCCGACGCCGCCGGCAGCTTCTACTACTTCAGCCTGGGGTTACCGCCTCCCTCCGCACCCAGGCAATACCATGTCTCTCTCTTCAAGTCCGTCGATGGCGGGGTGAGCTGGCGTTCCGCCGTGGATGCCCGCGGTGGCGACAAGGAATGGTTCGCCATCGACCGGACGACGGGAGTGGGACGGGGCAATGTCTATGGCAGCTGGGACCGCGTCTTCAGCTGCTGCTCGATGACCGATTTCGTCCGTTCGATCGACGGCGGAGCGAGTTTCGAGAATCCGCTCCAGCTTCCTCCGCCCGCGTTGCGGTGGGGAGCCCTGGACGTCGGGCCCGACGGCACCCTCTATGTCGCCGGAGCGCTCAATCTCAATAGCCCGAATCCGCCCACCGGCCACGTGGTTTCGCGAAGCAGCAACGCTCAGCTCCGGTCGACCGCGCCGGTGTTCGAGCAAACCCTGCACGTCGACCTGGGGGGCCGGACAGCCACGCGGAGTATCAATAATATCGGCCTCCTCGGCCAGGTGTGGATCGCCACGGATCATTCCACAGGCCCGGCCCGCGGGAACGTCTACCTCCTCGGCTCCGTCGAGAGGCCCGGTCTCGACCCCGCCGACGTGATGTTCATTCGAAGCACGGATCGGGGCGAGACCTGGAGCGCCCCGATCCGCGTCAATGACGATACGTCCGGCAGCGGGGCCTTCCAATGGTTCGGCTCCCTGGCGGTGGCCCCGAGCGGGCGCATCGACGTGATCTGGAACGACACTCGGCATGATCCGGCCAAGCGAGCCTCGGAGGTGATGTACTCCTACTCGCTCGACGGGGGAGTCACCTGGTCGAAGAACGTTCCGGTGACGCCGGAGTTCGACCCGGGCATCGGCTATCCGCAGAACTTCAAGCTGGGCGATTACTATCACCTCCTCTCCGACGACGGAGGCGGGAGTCTGGCCTATGCGGCGACTTTCAACGGGGAGCAAGATGTCTATTTCCTACGAATTCCCTTCGATTGCGACGGGAACGGCGTGGAGGACGACTGCGACATCGCCTGTGGAGCCGCGGGAAGCCGGTGCGGCGTCCCCGGATGCGGGAACGGGCGGGACGCGGACGGGAATGGGGTTCTCGACATCTGCGGAAACGCTCCTCCCCATGCCCACGCCGGGCCGGATCAGGTCGTGGAGTGCAGCTCGTTCGCCGGCACCCTGGTCCGCCTCGACGGGTCCGGTTCCTCCGACCCCGAAGGCGGGGCTTTGAGCTACCGGTGGAGCGACGAATTCGGTGAGATCGAGGAGGCGAGCCCGACCGTCACACTGTCCCTGGGAATTCATCGAATCACGCTCCAGGTGACGGATGCCGCGGGAGCCGCGGACAGCGATGAAGTGGTGGTCACGATCCGGGACACCACCGCGCCCGTCGTGCGATGCGAGGTTGGAACGAACCCCCCTGGCGGCGGGACGCCGTCCCGGCCTACCCAGGGAGCCCTCCCGACCGAGTCGGGTTTCTATCGGTTGGTGGCCGTGGATGCATGCACACTCGAGTCGCTGATCGTCGTGTCGGACACCGCCGGATCCGGTCCCTTCGGACCCTTCTCCAGCGGCACCGCCGTGAAGATGACCCAGGCTCCGGGCGGCGAAGCGAGGGTGGCCTCCATCGGAAGTCCGCGGGGGGAGTCTGGAGCGATCTCCATGCACCTCCTTCTGCCGGGCGAGCCCATCATCGGCAGTCGGGACGGATCGGGCAACACCGCCGCCGCTGCCTGTCCTTTACCTCCTCGAAGGAAGTAACCTGGCCACGGAGGCCCGGACAAAGTGGTTCACCGACCTGCTATTCATGTCGCAACGCGACCATCGGGTCCACCTTTGCGGCGCGACGTTTAACGGTGGATCTGAACGCTCAGCGATCTAAGGAGCAGGCCAGCACCGCACGGGATTGAATGTCGTGGCGCGACATGTCTCCACGTCCCGTTTCGCCACCCGTGGCTCGGCCAGGACTGGACGTGGTTCTATCGTGAGTGCAGGCAGCCGTCGGGGGAGGCGCTCGCCGATCTTGTTGAGATCAGGAAATCCGAGACTCTGGATTAATACAGAAGTACGGGATCGCGGAGGATTCATGGACACGATGGAGAAGTACCGCCGCTACGTGAACACCCACTTCCTCAAGAAGGTCCAGCCGATCGTCATCGAGCGGGCCCTGGGGGCGAAGGTCTGGGACGAGAGCGGGCGGGAGTTCGTCGATCTGTTCTCCGGAATCTCGGTGGTCAACGCGGGGCACGGCCGCCCGGAGATCGTCGAGGCCGCCCAGGCCCAGATGCAGCGACTGGTGCACTGCAATTCCTACCTCTACCACAACCGGCCGACGGCCGACCTCGCCGAGGCCCTGGCCTCGATCATGCCGTCCCCGGAGCTGCGGGTCTCCTTCTTCGGCAACAGCGGCGCCGAGGCGATCGAGGGGGCGATGCGGCTGGCCCGCCAGCACACCGGCCGGAGCGAGTTCGTGGCGCTGCAGATGTCGTTCCACGGCCGGACCGTCGGGACCCTGAGCGTCACCGGCAACTGGAACCGGAAGAAGAAGGGGGGCCCCTACCTGCCGGGAGTGGCGTTCGCCTCGGCTCCCTACGCGTACCGGAGCCCGTATGGCACGGACCCGGCGATCGTGGCCCGCGAATGCGCGCGCGACGTCGAGCGGGCGATCGACATGGGGACCTCGGGGGACGTGGCGGCCTTCATCGCCGAGCCGGTCATGGGTGAGGGTGGGATCATCGTGCCGCCGCCGGACTATTTCAAGCTGGTCAAGGAGATCCTCGACCGGCGCGGCATCCTGTTCATCTGCGACGAGGTCCAGAGCGGCTTCGGCCGCACCGGCCGCATGCTGGCGATCGAGCACTACGGCGTCGTGCCGGACATCGTGGTCACCGCCAAGGGGATCGCCGACGGGTTCCCGCTGTCGGCCTTCACGACTCGCGACGAGATCGCCCGGGCCTTCACTCCGGGAGATCACCTGTCTACGTTCGGCGGCAACCCGGTGTCGTGCGCCGCCGCCCTGGCCAACCTCGCGGTGTTCCGGAAGGAGAAGCTGGCCGAGCGATCGGCCGCCGCGGGCCAGACTCTTCTCGGAAGGCTCAGAGAGCTTCAGCAGCGCCACGCGCTGATCGGAGACGTGCGGGGTCTCGGCCTGATGGCCGGGGTCGAGCTGGTCAGCGACCGTGCCCGGAAGACGCCCGCTCCGGACGAGGCTGCCGCGATCCAGGCCCGCCTGCTCGAGGAGGGCTTCCTGGCGGGGGTGGGGGGTTACTACGGCAACGTCCTGCGCCTGCAGCCGCCGCTGGTGATCGAGGACGCGGACCTGGACCGCGCCGTCGCCGCCCTCGACCGCGCTCTTGCCGGGGCGGCGCGCTAGCCCGGATTTCTCACCGTCGAGGAGACGGCTCGTCTCCTTCAGGCACAAATGCGATTCGACGCGCTGTTCATGCCGCGACCTGGCTCCACCGAGTCGGTCGACGCCACCCCATTGCCCGGCTCGATGCGCGCTCGTCGGGATGTCGGCTCCGCGTGACTGCGGCGCGCCCGGCATTCACCAGGCTCCCGCGGCGACAAAAACCTCTCACTTTTTCGTTGACAATCTGAACTTATACGCCATACTTACACTATGGGTTTCGCCGTCGGCCTGCGCGCCTTGCATCATTCCTTGTATCCGCTCGCCGATCTGCCACGCCACCCACGCGTCGACCTCGCGCACGTCGATCTGCCACGCGTCGATCTCACGCCCGTCGATTTCGTGTGCGCTGATCTGCCGCGCGCCGATCTCCCGCGCACCCAGCCGGCGGGAGTCGCTGCCCCGCGCCGCTTCATCTGCAGGGAGGATGCGCCCGCCTATCACGCCCAGGCCGGTAACGACCTGGCCGCCGACACCCCGGCGGCGCCAGCCTATGACGCTCCACCTGCGGCAACTCAGAGCGCCTACCCGGTCGAGCGGTCGCTCCGCCAGGCGGACGCCCTGGCGCTGTCGCTGCGGGCCGGGCTCGACCGCATCGCGATTCCCCTGGCGCGTGCGGCGGCCGCATTCGTGCAAAGGCAGGCCTGGTCCGATTTCGGGTTCGCCCGGCTTGAAGATCATGCCCGCGAGCGATTCGGACGCTCGGGCCGGTGGGTGAAGGACTGCGCCTCGCTGGGCCGTGCGATCCAGGCTCTCCCGCATTTGGCCGATGCTCTTACCGGAGACGATGGCGGCCGTCCCATCGGCCGCGTGGCGGCGCTTCTCGTCGCCCGGGTCGCGTCCGCCGATTCCCTGGCCGCCTGGGTAGCCCTGGCGCGGCACGTCCCGATCCGCGCGCTGCGGGATGCGGTCCGGGCGGCGCGCGCCGCCGGCTCTGACCGGCCGCTGGACAGTGAGGCCCGCGCCTGTGACGACACGCAGCGGACCGCCGACACCGAAGGCCCGGCCGCGGACGGGCTGGATGACTTCTCCGACCGCGCCCTCGTCCGGATACTCGTCCCGGCACCGCTCCTGGCGGCGTTCGACGACGTCGTCGACCTCTACCGCTGCGTCGAGGGGCGTGAGGCGAGCGTGACCTCGTTCGTCGAGGCGCTGGTGGGAGAGGCCTGCTCCGCCGGCCTCCCGCCCGACGCCGACATCCAGCCCATGAAGGTCTCGCCCGATCCGGCGGTCGTGGAGACCGCGCTGGCCCGCTCGACCGACAACTGGAGCCACCTCCCCTCGACGTCCCCCGCCTCGTGGTCCCTGGCTCTGGCGGGAGTCGGCCTGGCCCGCCTGCGCGACGTCGAGCGCGTATCGGGGACCGGCGGCGCGGCCGAGCTCGACGAGCAGATCCGCACCTTGCTGGCTCTCGAGGAGGACCTGGACAGCCGCCTGGCGAAGGTGCTGGCCGACCTGGCCGAGCGCGGCGCCTGGTCGCGGCTCCGCTTCGCCGGCGTCGGGCACTACGCCGAGGAGCGCCTCGGCGTCTCCCGCACCTCCGCGGAGGACCGGGTCCGAGTCGTCCGGTCGCTGCGGCAGTTCCCGATCCTGCGCGCCGCCTGCGAGGCGGGTCGCATCGGCTTCGAGGCCACGCTTCTCATTCTGAAGATTCTCGGCCGCGGCCCGGTTGCGGCCGACCTCGAGCGCGCCTGGGTGGCGCGGGCCGAAGAGGCCACCGTGAAGCGTCTCCGGGATGAGGCCCGGGCGCTCGGGCGCACCCGCTCGCTTCGCGCCGCCGGGCTCGCGGGGGCGGTCCATGCGGCGCCGCTGGACGACGCCGCGTGGCACGACTCTCTTCGCCGCGAGCCGGGGACCGCGCGCCAGCGGGTCCAGCGCTTCGGGACGGACGCC
>DASYUH010000047.1 GCA_036001465.1 Candidatus Polarisedimenticolia bacterium | reverse complement strand
CGCCATCCTCAGGAACGAGGCGGAGGCCGAGGAGGTGATGCAGCAGGCGTACGTCAACGCCTACACGCACCTGCACCAGTTCGAGGAACGCGCCCGCTTCGGCACCTGGCTGACGCGGATCGCCGTCAACGAGGCGCTGGCCTCCCGACGCCGTCGCAGCCGTCTAGAAGAGGTTGACGCCATGCCCGACTTGGACGAGACGGCGATGGACGCACTGAGCTCCAAGGCTCCGACCCCCGAGGAGCAGGCCCTGCGTCACGAACTGCGTGCGATCCTGGAGTCTTCGTTCGACGCCATCCCGGAGATCTACCGATCCGTATTCATGCTCAGGGAAGTGGAAGGGCTCAGCACCACCGAGGCCGCCGAATGCCTGGACGTCAGCGAAGAGGCCGTGAAGACCCGCCTCCATCGCGCCCGCGCTCTTCTGCGTCAGGAGCTCTTCGAGCGAGCGGGCCTGGCCAGCGCAGAATTGTTCCCGCTGCACCTGTCGCGGTGCGACCGGGTGGCGGCGGGGGTCCTCGCCCAGCTCAACCTGTCGCCTCCACCGTCCCGCCTCTGTGCGTGCCAGGGCGAGTTCTGCGGCGTCGCGATCGCGGAGTTCCCGGTGCCGGGCGACAGATCGTGACGAGCTTTGCCTCGAGGCAGCGCTCGAGCGCGACGGCATTGGTGTGCTCCCGGTCCCGAGCAACGAAGAGAAGAGTCAATGTTTCGTTGCGAGACCGGTCCAGGATCGGGCACCGGCAGGCTGGGTGCGACCCACGTCTTCATCTCTTAGCAGGCGCCACCCCGGTGCACCCCCAGGGGCGTGCATTCCGGCTAAGCGATTGAGCTAACTGAAGCGACGAGATGACTACGAATCTGTAGTTCGGGCGTTCGAATCGCCCGGGGCGCACCACCCTGCAACCTGCTGAAACCCAGATGTAGCTAGAAATGCTTGACTTCGCGGGTCAGGCTGTCGTCTAGTCTGTTTCGGCGTGTTCCCTGCTTAGCCAGGAAGTTTCGGCGCGGTGCACCTCCGGTGCACCCCCGGAGTCGGACCTCAGGTGTCCAACCGGGGGTCGAGGATTCGAACATGCCCACGGTAACGCTGACCGCCAAGAGCGCTCTGGCGCTCCCCGCCGGCGAAGGCGGGGCCAGAATCGACTACTGGGACCAGAAGGCCGACGCCTCGTCTTGAGAATCACCGGCAAGGCGAGGACCAACAGCGCTTGGTACCGCATGAACGGCGCCGTTCGGCGCCTCACGCTCGGGCCAGCCGACGAGATCACCTTGGCCGATGCTCGCGCGCGTGCGCTGGAGGTCCGAGCCCAGAGACGCATGGGCGTTGACGCGTTGGCCGTGAAGCGGCGGCCGCCGCCGAGGCCCAGAAGGCAAGACTCGTGGGCGAGACCTTCGCCGACCTGACGGCCCGCCACCTCGAATCCGCGGCCCGGGGCGACGGGATGAAGCGAGGCGAGCCGCTCGCGCCGCGCACACTCGACGAATACCGTCGCGTGCTCAAGGCTGACGTGCTCCCCGCGCTGGGCGGGATCTCGCCAAGGGAGATCACCTTGGCCGTGTGACGTCAGGCCAGCTGCTCTTCGCATCGGACGCCGAGCGTGCGAGGCAATTCCCGAAGGTGCTGGCCGAGGTCCGCCGGCTGGAGGACGTGCGGCGCGCGGCGGCTCTCTTCCGGTCTCATGCAGACTTCACGGCTCCCGCCGACCTGACGGCCCGGATCCGCGAGCTCGTCGAAGGTGGGCCATCGATCACAGATCATCGGTGAAGCGTCCCGGATAACCGATCGTACACAGTCGCGCGAGGGAATCTCGCCGAGGTCGAGGACTTCGTGGAGTTCCTGCTGCAGAAGGACGAGGACGAGCGGCTCCGGGAAGCCGCGCTGAAGCATCCTCGTCGTCCCTTGCCTTCCACGAACCAGGGTGCTCCGGGGCTTGGGTTCCCATGACCCTTCTTCGT